>JAJRTT010000565.1 GCA_024278155.1 Bacteroidota bacterium
ATGTCGATGCTGATGATTTTATGCCGTAGCCCTTTAATGGCAGATAAAAAATAATCGTTCCCCGAATAGGCAATAATCGGAATGGACAAAACAAGGCTCATCCAGCCAAAGAAAACCTTGAAGTCATCACCAAGGAATTCGCCACCGGGAAGATATTCCGGAATATTGTAAAACATGACGTTCATCAACACAAAACCGGTAACCCCTAATTTTATAAGCAAAGTTTTGTTGCTTTTCCTATCGGCTTTTTTGTCCAGTTTGTCCAAGGTAATTTCCGGGATGTAGTGGATGGAGGCCAATAATTCGGCCAGTTGCCGGATGGATATTTCATCGTCCTTAAACGTGATATAGACTTCTTTTTTTGGGAAGTTCACCGAGGAATGAACGATCCCGGGATTGAGCGTGTTCAGGTTTTCGAGCAACCAGATGCAGGATGCACAATGGATGCCCGGAACAAAAAAGGTGACCTTGCTCACACCTCCATCCGAAAAATCGAGCAGCTTCGATTTTATCTCTTCCAAATCAAGAAAAGCATATTTATCGCCAACTTCAGCAGTTTCCACCTTGATCCCGGGCATCTTCTCAATTTCGTAGTACTGCTTCATCTCATTCTGGTTGAGGATTTGGTAAACTGTTTTGCAGCCTTGGCAACAAAAAGGTTTATCGTCCCATATTACCGGGTGTTTCCCGCAATCTTCACCACAATGGACACAAGGTAATCCCATCGAAATAATTTTTGGCAAAGGTAGATAAAATCAGAAGCTTGGGGTTAATTTGTTGATTTCATCGCCACGAGACATCAGTGCCAGATCTATAATAACGGTTTAGTACGAAACATCGAAGCTGCCATTCGTCAAAGAAACATCGGGTAGGCCACCGAAGGAATCCGTTGCTAAAAATTCAAATGTGCCTTTAACAGTTTTGCTTACATCATCATGTTCGGTAATTGTTATCGAACCACTTTCCGAGGTGTAAAACTGTGTTGATGATGCGTTATATTGGCCAGAATAATTACCAAAGAAGGAAATGTCGTAGGTTCCTGGTCCGGCATTGTCAGGCATGGTAATCATTACAGATTTGCCCGAAGTGGTATTGGAACCCGTAAGGATAATCTTGCCAGAGGCACTTAACCCCATAACAACCGGGGCTTCCCAGGTGGTTCCATCAATGTCAACCTTTAACTCGCTGTCTGTGGGTGATTGGGGTTTCACGATTTTGATATTGCTGAAAGAGCCTTCCGTAATATCTTTCTCATCGATATTCATGGTTTCAACGGCAACAAATTGAAATGTGCCGGACACAATGGAATCAGTTAGGTTGATTTTTGTGATGATAACTGTTCCACCTGCATTTGGATTTCCATTTGTCGTATAAGAATTTGTTGCTCCTGAAGGGATGTAAGCTGCAACACCTTCGGTCCCCAATTGGTCTAAAGTATAGGTTTTGGCTTCAGTGCCTATTAGCGTAATTGTGAGGGTTTCCCCATTGGCCGCAAGTCCGGTAATGTTCAATATCCCGTTACCGATTTGGGCAATCGTTGTAGTTGCTGTCCAGGTCTCCCCATCAATTTTTGCTGTCATTTGCGAAGTTGGGGGATTGTCTTCTTCCGTTGTTGTTTCATCTTTTTTGCACGAAGTGCTGAAAACAAGCATTGCCCCAAAGAGCATTAAAAAACTAAATCCAATGAATTTTGTCATGATAAAATGTTTTGATTAAAAAATAAATTGATTACTCAGGGGTAAAATTAAAACTTTTTGAGAAATTCCAAGAAGTACCACAGAAATATCCTTGAATATTTTAGGGAATGGTGGAAATAAATGAGTTGTCAATATAGCATCCCGAAGTGCCACAAAGGGATTACATTGCCGTAGCCAAACTCTATATCGTCTTTCACGATAAATGCGTTTTCAAGATCCCTGATTTGCTTTTTGGTTTTGTTTTTCCCACCTATTTCAAAAATGTGCTTTTCATCTATTATGAAATCGCCTTCGTCATGTAGGTTAACGTTTGCGTTTTGTGAAGTTTGGTTAACAAAAAATGTTTCCCGTACATTTCCAAGGTTGTAATTGTTGAGCAATAAAGCAGTGATGAGATTTGTATTGTTTGTATAAACTTTGCTGGTTTTCCCCACGCCCCTTGCCCCGGTTATCCCGATCAACTTAGGTTCCCAGTTAATTGAATGGAACAGGAACCTGTTGAATTTAGTACTGGTGTTTTGTAAAAGCTCTTTATAAATAGAATATAATTCATCCCTAATGCAATGTGTGATGTGCATCAAAGTTGTTAAATGCACAGTGCAGAGAGCAAACATAGTATAAAAATGCAATATAGAGTGTGCGTTATTGGAAATATTGATGGAATCCCTTAAACCAACCCTGCCACCACGGCAAATGATAAAATAAAAACGATGAATATAATTTTCCAACGCCTGTGCGCATCTTTTAACTCCATATACTGAAAAGCAATGCCCAGGAATTTAATAACCGTAACAATCAGTATAACCAGCAGAGTCCAGTTAACAGCAGTTTGAGATACTTCGGCCAGCCAAAAATTGAACAGCATCATCAACATTAAAACCACCCAGAGTATTGTATTTTTTCTATTCATTGTAATTGCTTTTTAAAATCATATTTTTTCGTTATCGCCTTGAATCATTGGTTCCTTATTTTCCTCTAATGGAGTAAATAAAGGACCGTAAACAAAAGTATCCAGATCAGATCGCACATATGCCAGAAGACACCGCCCGTTTCAATGTCCAAAAAGTTGGAGGCACCGTAATCGCCTTTCCGCAGTTTGAACAATAAAACCGAAAGAATGGCCATCCCGACCAATACATGGATGAAATGAAAGGAAGTCAGCATCCAGTAAAAGTCGAAGAAATCATCATAGCCAAAACCATGGCCTTCGTTAATTTTAATACTGTATTCCCAACCTTTTACAAAAAGGAAAAGCAGACCTGTCCCAATGGTGAAAAACATCCACTTAACAGCTTCCTTTATCCTGGATTGTTTGATTTTGACAATGACAGTGGCCATGAAAAACCCGCTCGTGATCAACACGATTGTATTGAACAACCCGATGTTCTTGCTGAGCATATTTTGGGATGCCAGGAAAACATCATAATCTTGGTGAAAGTAGGTTCGGAACACGATAAGTGCAATCCCGAATGTAAGTACCTCCACCAAAACGATTATCCAGATAAGTATACCGCCCGGCGGATATAAAAATGATTTTGTTTTTTCCATTTTTAATGATTTTGAATACGCTGATACAAAGTGGCCAATGAATTGAGCAACATTTCAGGGTGCGATAATATATTATAATGATTTTGTCCGAACATCTGTGGCAGGTAGTATTTGGCAGTTGATTCAATAGCAATGGCATAGGAATTAATATGGTACTCGTGCATTTCGCGCAAGGCCTGTTTTACGTCAGCAATGCCATAGCGACCTTCGTATTTGTCATAATCGTTGGGCTTGCCGTCCGAAAGCAGGATTACCCATTTGTTCTGCATTTGCCGATTGCTGATCAATGATTTGGAATGCCTCAATGCCGGGCCGATCCGAGTGTAACCTTTTGGTTCAACCGCACCTATATTTCGTTTGGCCTTGTTCCAGTCATCATCAAAATCCTTCACGGAAATATATGCACAATTGTTTCTTGTTTTGGAGTAAAACCCACCGATGGCAAAATCAACACCATATTCATGAAGCACTTGGCCGAAAAGGATGACGGCCTGTTTTTCGACATCCAAAATACGGTTACCTGCAGCATAACTATCTGTTGACAAACTTAAGTCCACAAGGAACAAAATGGAAATATCCGGTTCTTTTTTCCGTTTTGAGATATAGATATTCTCCGAAGGTGTATGACCGGATTTAATATCCGTAAACATGTCAACAACTGCATCCATGTCAATAGCCTCCCCATCGGGCATCCTGCGTACGATCTGCCGTTTCTGGTGGATTTGTGCAAATTTCCGGCGCAGGCCATTTAAGGTGGCCGCATTTTCTTTCAGGGCGCTGGCTGCATAATCCAGGTTTCCCCCATTGATGGTTTTTAGGTAAACCTTGCAATAATCCGGTTTGTATTGCTTTTTCTGGTAGCTCCATTCATCGTAACAAATATGCCTGCCATCATCTTCCTTGTTGGCACTCTCGGCGATTCCCTGCAAATCCCTGAAATCGGCCTGGTAAACAGAATGTACTTCATCATCCGTCCTCACCATATGTTTCAGGTTAAGTTCGTTCAATGCTTCCGAATCCTTTTCCAAACTGTCATCACCATCAAAATTTCGCCAGACCCCTTTAAACTCTTCCGCCGTGTCCACCTTTTCAAAATTATGGTTCATGACATAATCCTGCTGGGTCTTTTTGTCAACATTGATTACTTCGGCCTCCTCTACGGGTTTTGATTTTATTTCGGTGGTTGGGTTCAGGTTTTGCTGGCCCGAACTATCGGAATCGCCACCTCGGGAAGGCCTGTTTCCATCTTCACCGGAACTGTTCATGTATTTTCCATAAAGCCAATAATCAGGGATTTTTGCGCTCTTTTTGCTTTCCGTTCCAAAAAGGTCTTTTATGGAATGGTAGAATCCGGCCACGGATGGAAAGTCTTTTTCCATTATTTCGATGATTTTACCGGCATCGGCTTTTATAAGTAGTCGGGATTCTTTTAGTGAAATATCGGATGAAACCTGATTAGGTTCTTTTTCAAACTGAATTGACAGAAAAACAATTCGGAATATATAAAACCTTATATTGCCTTCAAGGCTTGGTAACTTTGAAAAGGAAACAGGCAGGTAAAAAAAAATGTCTTTATGCCCTCCTTCCTGTTCCGCGGGGAAAACCTCGATCTTTTTTCCACAAAGGGCTGTTGCGATAAGTGTCAGACGGCCATTCAGAACTTCTAAATCAGCCGTCTTCCCGAGAACTCCCGGATCGGCCTTTTTTAAACTTTTGAACAGGTCGATGACTTTCTTGAATATGAACTGATCGGCTTCCATAAAAAAATGCGAGAATGATTGAATGATTGAATGCGAGAATGATTGAATGTTGAATTAATGAAATCCCGCCATTGCAGGGCTGTAATGCAATAGTGGCTATATCATTAAATCTGCTATATCCTTCAAAGCAATTAAGATATCATCATCATCGGTCAGTGGCTGTATCATCCCGACTTCCACGGATAATCTTTTCCCCAAACCCGAATGCATCAGTTTTGCCGCATCCACCACCAATCGTGTCGAAACGGTTTCCATCAAGCCCAATTCCCGGAGGTTCCTGATTTTATTGGCGATCTTCACAAGCCTTTTCGCATCTTTTTCATCAAGGCCGGTTTCGTTGATTACGATTTCGGCTTCCAGTTTTTCATCGGGATAACCGAAAGCCAATGAAACAAATCGCTGACGTGTAGAAGGTTTTAACTCCTTAAAGCCTTTTTGGTACCCCGGGTTAAAAGAAGCAACCAACATGAAATCCTCATGGGCCTTTATCTCCTCCGAAAGTTTGTCAAGATAAAGCTGTCGGCGGTGGTCGGTAAGGGGATGGATGGCCACGATCACATCGGGCCTGGCCTCGGCAATTTCATCCAAATAAATGATATGGCCTTTTTTTACGGCTGTTGTGAGCGGCCCGTCCATCCAAACCGTTTCCGCTCCTTTCAGGATAAACCGTCCCAGTAAATCGGTGGCAGAGGTTTCTTCATGGCAGGCCACCGTTATAATTTTTGTTTCCAGCTTATAAGCCATGTGCTCCAGGAAACGTGTTTTACCTGTCCCGGTGGGGCCTTTCAGCAAAACGGGCAATTTCCCGTTGTAGCAATGTTTGAAAACCTCAACTTCTTTTCCAACGGCTTTATAGTAGGGTTCTTTGTTCGTGTGCATTTTTATAGTATTGAATCGGTAAAGGCTGGTTGTTGATTCCTTCAACAACCAGCCCTTTTGTTCATGTGGCCTTTCAACTAAACCAACAGCTTGATTGAGAATTGCATAATTTGTTGTCAGACCACTTTTAAGTACTATTTATTATCAATTAATGCCTCATCTGTCGGCATACCGTGCTTAAAGAAGTTCACGACATAGTAGATAATGCCAATGGTGAAAAGGGTCGCCGCACCAATCAACACCCAGAAATGGGCATGGAGCGCATTTTGTGAAACCATGAAATCCAATCCCACTTTTCTTTCGAGGTAAACCTGGGCAACGCCGGCAGCAGCAAAAGCGGTTGTCATACCGATCATGCCGATATTCGACAACCAGAAAGCATAATGTGCGCCCGGTGTGTCATATAGTTTCCTGCCGGTCATAAGTGGCAGTGAGTAGGAAATAATCGAGAACACGATCATTGCATAAGCTCCCCAGAAAGCAAGGTGGCCGTGCATGGCCGTAACCAGGGTTCCGTGTGTCCACATATTCACTTGTGGGATAGTGTGGGCAATACCGAGCAAGCCGGCACCTGCAAACGACATGATCGCAGTTCCAAGGGTCCAGTACAATGCAGTTTTGTTGGGATGGTTTTTCTCGCCCTTACGGTACATGGCAAATGCGAACAAGGCCATTCCGAGGAAAGCCAGAGGCTCAAGTGCGGAAAAAATCCCACCGATCATCAGCCAGTATTTTGGCGCACCGATAGAATAATAATGGTGGCCTGTCCCCAATATCCCCGAAAGGAAAGTAAGCCCTACAATTACATACAGCCATTTTTCGATGAGTTCGCGGTCAACACCGGTAAGTTTGATAAGTAAGAAGGCAAGGATACCGCCCATGACGAGTTCCCAAACACCTTCGACCCAAAGGTGGACGACCCACCAACGGAAGAACGAATCCATGGATTGGTTGTCGAACCAGATCATTCCGGGAAGATAAAGCAAAGCGGCAAAAAACAATCCCATTGCCAAGACCATTGCAGTTGTTGTCTTTTCCTTTCCTTTGAAAAGTGTGACCAATATTATCCCAAGGAACAATAATACATTAACGACAACAAGGTAGTCCAAGGCACGTGGGATCTCCAGGAATTTACGCCCTTCCCACCATCCAACGTGGAAACCTGCAACGGCGACAACGCCCACGATTGCCAGGCTCCAAAACTGGATCAATACCAACTTTACGGAAACCAGTTCCCTTTGTGCCTCTTCGGGGATAATATAATAGGCAGCACCCATGAAACCGCTGAGCAGCCATACAACCAAAAGGTTCTTATGTGTTGCCGTGGCAGTATTAAAAGCGATAATTTCGTGCAGTCCATCATAACCGGCATGTGCAAAGGCCATGATAAAACCGTAAACAATTTGTAACAGTAGCAGCACCATGCTCAGTGCGAAAAACATATAGGCTACTTTTTGTGATTTATATTTCATCTGTGTAAATTTTATAATTCATAAATTGGGTTGTTTATTTCTTTAAATCTGGTTCAGGTGGAAATCCGTTCAGGTCCACTTCGTTCACCCACTTGAAAAAAGCGATCAGGTCGTTCACTTCTTTCTCCGAAAAATCGTAGGCGACCATCTTCCTGCCGTGAAGGGCCCAAGGGACTTTTGACGACAAAACACCTTTTACAAAGGCTTCGCCCCTGCGGTCGATGACCTTGGTGAGCTCGGGGGCGTAATATGCACCTTCGCCAAAAATCGTATGGCAGCCCATACAGTTGTTTTCATCGAATAAAACTTTTCCGCCAACCACAGCTTCCGTGATGTTTTCGGAATGGGTTTTCTTTGGGATGCCGCTCGAAACGGTGTTCACTGAAAGTGCCAGAAATATCAGGAAGAACACCACCGTGCCTCCGAGAAAAAATAACCGGGCTTGATTTTTAGATAACATAATGATTAAATTTAGTTAGTAATTGTTTTAAAATATCATGTTGCAATATTAATAAAAAAATTAAATACTATCTCTATATGGTATTTAATTTTTAAAAAATCAGAACTTTTGAATGTTCATGTCTTTCAATTCAAGTATTGTGGTGGTGGTTAAAAAGCCAACGACCATGTCCCTCACAGGTGCATAGGTTTTGTGCAAGCTGCACGGTTGCTCTTCACTGCATTTGTTGAACCCCAACAAACAACCCCTGTACTTGTCCATTCCTTCCACGGAATCAACTACATCCGAAAGAAAAATCTTACTGGCGTTTTTGGCAAAAACATATCCGCCTTCCCTTCCCTGGATGCTTTTTATAAAGCCTTTTTTGCTCATATCGGTCATCAGGTGGCGCAAGTATTTATCGGGGATACCCAAGCTTTCCACCAGGTATTTGGCCGAAAAAACCTGTCGGTCGGAGTTAATCATAAAACTCAGGATCCGTAGTGCATATTCCGATGTTTTCGAAAAATTCATTTTAAATACTATGTTGTTGTGGTATAATGATGCAAATTTAGAATAAATTTATTTTCTCCGACAAATATTATTGGTTATGAGTTAACTGCCCGGTTTTGTCATTTATATCTTTAACCTGATTTTGGTTTGGGATTATATTTACTTTTGCTCTTTGATCAAAGCAAGGGTTGAATAAACGAAGGAACAAGGAAAGAAATCTATTTTTGAAAAAGAAGGTTTTGAAAAGGAGGTGTTTCAGGATAACGAGGTGATCGGTTCGTTTCAAAAATTCAATAAAACCTATATGGACGACAATGATATCAATGTGTCCGGCAATTTTGAAATCTCCGTTCAGGCGGTGAAAAAGCAGGCCAGGGTTTTCAAGAGTATTTTGAAGCTGGACAAAAACTTTCATATTTATATCCATGGCGACAGAAACCTGATAGAGCAAGGGGAGGAAAAGGATGGCCGTAAATACAATAAGATTTATTACAAGGATGAGAGTTAGCTCCTTATCAAAATCGTTAACAAATATAGAGAACATGTACCTTTTTTTTGACACAGAAACCACCGGCCTGCCCCGCAACTGGAAAGCAGCGGTAACCGATTTGAACAACTGGCCGCGGATGGTCCAGATTGCCTGGATACTTTGTGATGACAATGGAAACCGGGTTGAATCCGCTGATTTTATCATCAAACCCGAAAACTATACGATTCCGGTTGCTGCGGCAAGGGTCCATGTGATTTCCACCAAAAGGGCAATGAACGAAGGGGAAGACCTGAAAAGAATCCTGGACAGGTTCAATGAATTGGTGGAAGAAGCTGATTTCATCGTTGCCCACAATATAAGTTTTGATGAAAAAATCCTCGGGGCCGAACTCCTGAGAAAAGATGTAAAAAGCAATTTCAACAGAAAAAAGAAATTGTGCACTATGCAGGCTTCCACCAACTATTGCAAGCTGCGGGGGCCCTACGGTTATAAATGGCCAAAATTATCGGAACTGCACATAAAATTGTTCGGAGAAGATTTTGAAGATGCACATGATGCTTCGGCTGATATCAATGCAACAGAAAAGTGTTTCTGGGAAATGCGAAATATTGGGTTGATATAAGTCTCGTAACCCAAATCATGCTTTGAGCTCGCAGGGCTGGTATTTCCCCACCTTGTATCAAAACCGATTTGAAAACGGGAAGGTGCCTGATGAGAAAACGTAAAGATCCAAACGTATTTTAGCACTAAAACCGTAAAAATCCAAACGTATTTTAGCGCTAAAGTTGTAAAAATCCAAATGTATTTATTACATTTGCAGGGTATATTTGTTTAAGGGTGAATAAAAATAGATAAACCATGAAACGTTTTTTTACAGAATACCTGGTAGAATGGAAGAACCGTACCCATAAAAAACCAATGATTGTAAGGGGTGCAAGACAAGTGGGGAAAACATACATTATTGAGGAATTTGGAAATCAACATTTCAAAGAATTGGTTAAAATCAATTTTGAAGAAACACCTGAGTTAAAGCAATTCTTCAAAACCAATGATGTTGGGCAAACCATCCAAAATTTAGAGGTTTACTTTGGAAAGGGAATTCAGGTATCCGACACTTTGCTTTTTTTGGATGAAATTCAAATTTGCCCGGAGGCAATTGTTTCCTTAAGGTATTTCTATGAGGAAATCCCCGGACTGCATGTTATTGCCGCCGGATCATTGTTGGACCATGCTTTAAACGATTTGCAATATTCCATGCCGGTCGGGAGGGTTGAGTTTGCCTATATGTACCCTCTTTGCTTTTATGAGTTTTTGGATGCAGCAGGGGAAAATGCCCTTGTTGGGTTCTTGAAGAGCTATGAAATTAGGGATGGAATCCCTTTGCCCATACATGATAAATTGATGCGATTGACCCGGGCATATTTTTTTATCGGGGGAATGCCGGAGGCTGTTAACGTTTATGCAGAAACAAAAAGTTTGGTAAATACGGAACGTATCCATGAAAGTATCCTGAAATCCCTAGAGTTTGATTTTGCGAAGTATGGCACGCGTTCACAGCAAATCACCATGGGAAAACTATTGAAGTATATCCCGAAAATCATCGGCCAAAAATTCAAATATGTCAATTTTAATGGTTCAATCCGATCAGATACGATCCGAAGATCATTGGACTTGTTGAGCATGAGCAGGATTGTACATCTTGTCCACAATACAAAAGCAACCGAAATCCCACTCGGACATGGGATGGTTGAAAAGGTTTTCAAACCCCTTTTTCTTGATATTGGCCTTGCTAACCATGTATTGAAACTCCGGTTAACGGATTTGGAAAACAAAGGTTTAAACAATGAAGGCAGTCTTGCCGAACAATTTATCGGTCAGGAACTTTTGTGTTTCCCCCCTTATTTTACGGAGAACAGTTTTTATTATTGGACACGTGAACAGAGAAATTCATCAGCAGAAATTGATTATGTAATACAAATGGGGAACAAAATCATACCTGTTGAAGTGAAAGCAGGGAAAACGGGAACACTAAAATCCTTGCAAATTTATGTTGCCGAGAAAAAACTGGACAGGGCAATCCGTTTTAATGCCGATCTGCCTTCTGTTGTGCAGGTCAATACTTCCGTAAAAATCAATAATGCCATGGAAAAAGTCAACTTCCGGCTTGTTTCCCTTCCTCTTTATCTCGTGGGGGAGTTGAACAGGTTATTAGGCTGATTGGATATCATATGACTTCAAAACAAAGATGCACCTGCTTTTCTTGCGTTTGCCATATATTTTGTGGAGATTTGGAAGATATTAAAACTCCCATTATCATTAAGAGAACAGAGGTTTTATGAAAAATCAATCCGGCACCTGGCTCCCTTCCCCATAATTGGGTATCCAAAAATCATTTTTGTCGGGGTTGCTCACCTGCCCGTCCATATCAAAATCACCTGACTTATAGCCTTGCTCCCCGGTCTGGGTTTCCCAAAAACTTTTGTCGGTGTTGTTCACATCCCCGTCACCATTGGCATCTGCCACCATCATCCCATAAATCCCTCCACCAAGTTCTTTCTGTGCTGCTAATCCATAAGCCTTGTAATTGTAATCCGTGAAATCATAAAAGAATATCCCTTCCGATTGCTGCAAAGCATTTGCCGACATAATCGCAAGGTGGTTCCGGTGACGTATTACAATAAATAGATTGTCGCTTATGGTTGTGGCAATGGAACATGGCCCTGTGCCATCCAAACCAACTATTCTCCCATCCTTCAATAGAAATGCCGCCTGCCTTGCAATCCTTGTTGCCCCGTTTGCCTCGCTGGCCTGGCTTGCATCCCGGAGTTCCACCAAAACCCAATCCACCACATTGGCGTTTGGGATTGCAGCAACGTTTTCGTTTCCCGGATAATTCCAGGGCGGAACCGAATAGGGTTGCAAGAGGGGCATAAGCCCTTGTGTGTTTAGGATGGTGGTCATCCCAAAAGCACTGTAGAAGCCTTCGAGGTAAACTTTCAGGTCAAGCCCGATGCCCGAAATATTGTCCACCGGGATGAAATAATCGTTGCCATTGTTGTTGTCCCAACTTTCATCATTGTAATGGATCACAAAGTTTACACCATCAACTATTTGCGCTGGGTTTTTAAACGGGTTTAAAACGATGGACAAAACACTTTCGGTGCCCGGCCCGGAAAAAGGGGATTCGATGGCCGGGCCACTTCCATTAAAAAGAACAGAACCTGTCGGCCAGTAGGAAAGGTTGGGTGTTGTCCACGAACTGCCGTTTTCGGTAACGCCCCAATGCAGATTTGCACCGACATTGGCCTGTCCCACAAAAACCTTTATTGAATCGTATTGGTTTGGACTTTGCGGTTCCCATACCACCCCGGTAATTCCCTGTCCTTGCAGGTTGATATGGAAATCGCTGCCGTTGTTATTGTCCCAACTGCCATCATCATAATGGATGACAAAGGCAATGGAATTAACAAGCTGTGCCGGATTATTGAAGGGGCCGATTTGTAATGTGATTTCCCCATTTCCGTTTGGAGATGAGAAAGGTGTTTCGACTGCAGGGCCACTTCCGTTGAACAAAACCGTTCCGGCCGGCCAATAAACAATGTCGGGCGTTTGCCAGTTGCTTCCCTGGTAATTCACGCCCCAGTGCAATTTCCCTGAAGTTGGTGGGTTGGTTATTGTGACCGTGATTATATCATCTTCGGTTGGGTTTTCCGGCAACCAGCTTATATCATATCCACCACCGCCCGGGTTGTAGTCCCCAACATAAACGTGCTGGATGGGCGTTTTTAAACTATTTCCATTATTGTCGGTGGCTTCGATGTAATAATCTACAAGTGTATCGGAAAGCCCGGCTATTTCTGCATAATATTCATTGGCGATATAATCGGGCAAAATAAAAAAGTCGATGTCAGGGTTGCCGGTCACATTTCCGGTGGGGAAAATCCTTTCGGACATGGAGACCGAAATCCAGGATTGAACACCACTTCCACCTGCATAGGTTTCGTTGTCATTGTCCGTAAGCGGGTTAATGCCATCGTTGTCAAGGCGGTATTTGAGGTTGATGGATTGCAGTCCCGAAACATCATAAGCAAAAGTCCAGACAATAAAATCAGAAGAGTTTTGGTGTTGCTGATAAGCATAGGTTGGCCCGAAACCAATCCCTCCCGGATTATACGGGTAGCGTTGAGGGATAAATACGGTGGGAGGGGTGTTGTCGGTTCCCTGATTTGCATCTATGACCTGGTCGGCAAACCCGGTGGCAATGTTACAGGCCAGGGATTGCTTCACTTCCATATCGAGGGAAGTGCCGTAATACATATAGCCGCTCGTATATCCCGGCAAAAGGTGGTGCCATGCCCTTTCCGAAAGACTGGAAGTGATATTTGGGTCAACAATGTCCGAAATATCAGCCCCGCCTTCCAGGTCTTCAGCTGTTTCCACCCGGTTTTCGGCAGCAACGAGCACGGCCCAGTTCCGGGCATCTTCTGTCCAGCCATTGGGATCGAATTCGTAATTTGCTGTGTACATGGGCCAAAACCAGTTGATGAACTGTGGATGCCCCCAATCGTTGGCCGCATTGAACCAGGAACCATCTTCCACATGGACAATGTCATTGGCCGGAACAGGATAGTTGTCAAGGAACTGCTGGATGGTAGAAGGGACATATCCTTTGGAAGCAGCTTCGTTGGCAAATCCCGGAACGGAGTTATTGTAATAATCGTAACCTCCTCCCCAGGCATTGTCGCCATCGTGTGCCAGCAGCACTATCGAAGGTTGCAATGGATTGTCAAATGGTGCAATGTGCACATCAATGTCGCCGGTTCCCATCAGCGCATAACCATTTTGATAGCTGAGGATTTCGGCCATTGGAACAACGGTCAAAACATATTCGGTTCCGTTTTCCGGGTCAACGTATTTTGCATTATGGGCCTGATAACAATAGGGTGCGGCAAATGTCCCGCCCCGACCGTCTATTTGGCCGCTCCACCAATTGTTCCCGTTTGTGTTCACTTTGTCCGCACCATTTGGAGGATCGATGTTGCAGCCCGATGTTCCGTAATTCAACGGATAATCGGCCAAAGTCCGGGCAAGGTGGCTGTTTGCAATTACCGACCATTCAAAGCCTTCCTCCTTCAAGACTTGAATCATGCGTTCGCTGAAGGAGCATTCGGCGGGCCAGTAGCCTTTTGAGAAATTGGGCGAGGTGCCGAATGTTTGCGCATAAATCTGACGGTAAGCCTGCAATTGTTTCCTGAAAACCCGGTCGCTAAGCAAAGGCGAAAGGGCATGTTGCATGGTAAACCCAACAATGTCCATGCGTGGGTTGCCACCGGAAGTCTGCCAGTTGCGGGCCGTAACGAAATTGTTTTGCCAACCCGGTGAATAGCCCCACTGGCCTGAATTGGCCAGGCTGTTGATATTTTCGATCAGGCAGCCCGAATAGCTTACCTGTGCCCCGGCATCAGCAAAACCCAATAAGGATTGCACGGCATCTTTTGCACGGTATTGATAAACCGCTTTCCGGTCGTCTTTGTTGAATATTTCCTGAAGATCGTTCAAGGGATGTTGCAGCCCATCGGAATACCAGTTGCCGTTATTGTTTTTTAACCATTGCGATTCCTGTACGGTTTGATAATGGTAAATATCCCATTGGCTCTGTTCCGGCCAGTAATTGGGTTGCTGAAGATGCCACAAATAGGTGGTGTGGACCTGGGCCGTAAGCTGAAGGTTGAAAATAAAAAGTGATAGTATGAGTATTTGTTTGACAATCATAACAAGAAAAGTGAGTAATTACATGAGATTTCAAAAGTATTAAAAACTGGGGAATTGCTTACATTTGCAAGAAGATTCAATAGCCTTGACTTTCTGGACGTATACAAATGGGTTAAATTGGCCCGGAATAAACCTTCGTTAGTCGTTTGAAAAAGGTGAGAATTCATTTTTGGAAAGATTTATTGCGTTCAATTTTTTTGTTACTACTCAGCAGGTTTATTTGATTGATTATCAATAGTCCCATGCTTTAGTATGGGGTGAAAAGTTAAAAAATGTGGTTGTTTTGGCGGGATTTTGGTTTGCGGAGCACCAAAATCATGATAAAACATATTAAATATTAATTCGTTAGCGTTTCTGCAAGCTGCTGAGCAGCAACATTTTTTTATGATGAAATCTACAATGGTTCTTATTTGATAGTTCCCTGCAAG
>JAJRTT010000566.1 GCA_024278155.1 Bacteroidota bacterium
CGGTGTACGAAATATTGAAAAAGGCCTGAACGCCAACCTCCACACGGCAAACTTCAATGTGGACGAAAGCAGCCTGGAAACGGGAATGGGCTTGATGGCCTGGATTGCTTTGAAGGAATTGGGGAGATAGGATGCAACATGCGCCTCAGATGCAACATGCGTCCACGCTTGTTGACCACTCATGCAACAAGCGTCCACGCTTGTTGATATTGCCTGATACTAAGCCGCAAGCGTGGACACTTGCTGCATTCTATATCAAACAATATTTGCACAGAAGAAAACAATTGAGTTTATGATAATCTTTCAATTCAAACTTTTTGATCATTCAATAATCATGAAAAAGCTTCCTTCGTTATTATATCTTGTTTTCTTATTCCATTTTTCTAATTTTGCATTTTCCCAGGAAACCGATACCATTGATTATATTAGCGAAAGCAATAAAATTTATAATCCATCCATTAAATCCCTTCAGCTTTACAGGAGTGGTTTTGACCAATCGCCACCGCTCATCCTTTTGAATTCGGGCGAAAAACTAAAGCTTTCCTTTGATGATATGGAAGGGGGGAGCAAGGAATTCACCTACACCATTGTCCATTGCGATGCCGATTGGAAGCCCTCTGATTTACGGCAATACGAATACATTGACGGATATTACGAAGATTATATTTACGATTATGATTTTTCGTTCAATACATTGAGGCCGTTTACCCATTATCAATTTGTTTTTCCAACAGAAGACCTTGCCCCAACGAAAAGCGGCAACTATATATTAAAGGTGTATCATGAAGATCCCGACAGTATTTACTTTACCCGAAGGTTCATGGTCCTTGACCAAAAAGTTGACATCAGCGCCAATGTGAAACAGGCCAGCGAGATTGCCGACAGGAATTACAAACAAGAGGTGGACTTTGAATTGGTCACCACCAATTATTCTGTTTCAAACCCTTTCATCGGTTTAAAGATTGTTTTGTTGCAAAATGAAAGACAGGACAATGCCATCCGCGATTTAAAGCCAAAAATGATGATAGGGAACAAAATCGACTACAATTATGAGAAGGGGAATGTTTTTAACGGGGGAAACGAATACCGGGCAGCCGACATAAAAAGCATGAGGTACAATTCGGAGTTCGTGGCGCACATCGAAAAGGACTATGAGGGTTATGCCGTTTACCTGATGCCCGAAAAGAAACGCACTTTCGAGGTGTATAAAACCATTGATGACATCAACGGGCGTATGAAGATAAAAACCGAGGACGGCAACAATTCCGATACGGAAGCCGATTACATTGCCGTGCATTTCTCCCTTTCCTATCCCGCCCCTTCCATTGACGGCGATTTCCATATTTTCGGGGCACTTACCGACCGGACATTTTCGGATGAAAGCAAAATGACCTATAATTTCAAGGAAAAGGCGTATGAAAAGACCCTGATCCTCAAGCAAGGATATTATAATTACCAGTATGTGTTTTTGCCGAAGGGGGAAACCACGGGCGATGAAACCTTTGTGGAGGGAAACCATTGGGAGACCGAAAACGATTATACTATTTACGTTTATTACAGGCAGCCCGGTGAAACTTACGATAGGTTGATTGGCGTTAAACATGTAAATTCGCTCGAAAGTTTTGGCAAATAAAAAATTCCGTGAGGCACAATTTGCCGTCAATATATTTTGTACATTTGAGCATTCAACAGAATATTAACATTTTATCTTTAAAGCTATGATAGGGGATATGTTTGCAAAGCTGCACGAGGCACGTGAAAAAATAGAGGAATCAAAGAAAAAATTAGATAGCGTAATCGTTGAGGCCGAAGTGGGCAATGGCTCAATCAAGGTAAAGGCCAGTGCCAATAAGTTTATCCAAAATATTGAAATCTCCGATGATTTCCTGAAAAACAATGACAAAAAGGAATTGGAAGAGCTTTTGGTTTTCGGGGTCAATTCAGCACTGGAAGAAGCCGCCAAGAAAGGGGAAATCGAAATGAAAAAAATCACCAAGGAAATGTTGCCGGATTTTCCGGGGTTGATTTAGGACAAAAAAAACCCCCGTTTTCACGGGGAGCTTTTCAATATTTATTACTACTGTTTATAAAAATTTCATCCGACATCCGTCAAAATCTATCCACATTTGGAGTAGCCGCAATTGCTACATACCAAACAACCTTCCTTGTACATCAGCGAGCCTTCCTGCTCACACTCGGGGCAGCTTTGCTTTTTGTTCACCGTCCCGTCCGGGATAAACTTTTTCAACGCCCTCACCACGCCAACTTTCCAGGTATTGATGGAATCGTTGTTGAAGTTGAGGTTTTCGACCAGTTCGATGGCAAAGGGCAAAGGCATTCCATGGCGCAATATCCCTGAAATCAATTTTGCATAGTTCCAGAACTCCTGGTTAAAGCTACGCGACAATCCTTCGATGGTTGTTTTGTACCCGGCCTTGTCCTCAAACTGGAAATCATAACGTGCATGGCTTTCTTTTTCGATTTTTGTCTTTATCACCCAACCTTTGGTGATGGCCGGTGGCAAATAAAACTCATCGGCTTTTCCCGTAAATATTTCATAGGGTTTCCCATCAAGCAATCCCACAACGGCTACCCATTTATCATAATCGTTTTGGAACCTCACAACATCTGCTTCCAACCTTTTTGGACGTGGTGGAGCTTTTGTATCCTTAAAAACAGCCGTTTCTTCCTTTTTGTCATCATTGCTGATCAACACGCCATCGCGCGATCCATCCCGGTAAATGGTCATTCCTTTGCAACCACTCTCCCAGGCTGTTTGATACACCTCACTCACAACATCCTCATTGGCATCTTTTGGCAGATTGACCGTCACACTAATGGAATGATCAACCCATTTCTGGACTGCTCCCTGCATCCTCACTTTTTCCACCCAATCCACATCGTTTGAAGTGGCTTTATAATAAGGCGATGCCTCGATAAGTGGCTTCAATTCCTCATCA
>JAJRTT010000567.1 GCA_024278155.1 Bacteroidota bacterium
AGCAGTCTATCCTTGAGGAAATTGGTTTCCTGACTTTGAATAATGAAACAAAAAGCAATTCGCTCAACTTACAAATGTTGGACGAGATTGTGGAAGCGATGGCTGATTTTAAAAAGTAGGGTTTACGGGTGGTCGTTGTCCAAAGCAATTCCGTGGCAAAGGTTTGGTGTGCGGGTTTAACGAATATTATTAATCTTGCCGGATAAACAATATCCCATTTTTAATTGTTGACTTTCCATCTAACCTTAAACATGAAAAAATGAAACTCTTAAAACATCTTGGCCTAACTACAGTTCTCTTTTTATTGGTTTTTTCTGCTATGGCCCAAAAAAACAATTTGGAAGGGAACCCCAGCTTTACAACAATTGAATTCAATTCAACGGACGGCTTGAAAATAACAGCCGATCTTTATCAAATAGAAGATGCAAATGCCCCATATGTCATTTTGTTCCATCAGGCACGTTACAGCCGGGGCGAATACCGGGAAATTGCGCCCAAACTGAATAAGTTGGGCTTTAATTGCCTTGCCGTTGATCAAAGGTCGGGCGATAAGGTGAACGAAGTGATCAACGAAACACATTCAAGGGCAGTGGAAAAAGGCCTGCCCACGGAATATACAGATGCTTTTCCCGATCTTGTGGCATCTTTGCTCTATGTGAAGGAAAACTTTAAGCCAACAAAAACAATTGTCTGGGGTAGCTCATATTCTTCTGCCTTGGTATTTGTGCTTGCAGCAAAATACCCGGATGAGGTGGATGGGATTTTATCTTTCTCCCCCGGTGATTATTTTTCCATTGATGGCAAAACGGTTTCTGATTTTGCGAAAGAGGTTTCCTGCCCGGTTTTTATAACTTCCGCAAAAAACGAACGGGAATCCTGGCAACCGATCTATGACAATCTTTCTGTGAAGGAGAAATCTTTTTTCCTTCCTGATACAAAAGGCTTTCACGGTTCGAAGGCCTTGTGGGAAGATAATGACGGAAATCAGCGGTACTGGAACGCGGTTGAAGGTTTTTTGAAAGATTAGTCTGTGTAACGAACCAGTTGGGTCGAAGAAGGCTTGTGGGCAGAGACCCGACTGGTTGAGGATTTGGCTGTGCCCTTTTTCTAAGAAAGACTTTCATTACGAATCCACTGGGCTGGATTTGTGCGCCAAGGTGAGGAATCCCAAGCAGTTACGAAAGTCTTTTATAGTAAGGGGACTCCTCACCTGCCACACGGTGTGGAGTGACGACAATGCATCAATTTCATATTCATCCGATGACTTCAAGTCATCGGATGAGTTACGCTATTATTATCCTTATTTTATCTCATAATTCTTCGAAACAATCAAATCAGCAAGTGGTTTCAGCGACCGTACCATTTTATGCTCCTGCGCAAGGGTTGCCCAACGTATTTCGTCCATTACCTCTTTTCCGCGTGAATCTTTGGTGTGTTTTTCTTTGGTTTCCAAATAGGTGAGGTCAATGAAAATCCGTAAATCCACACCTTCTGTTTTGATGGCGTACAATCCATCCACGATCAACATGTCCACTTCACTGAAATCAGTTGTCAGTTTATCGACTTGTTCGGTCACTAAATCAACACAGGGCATCTCGCTTTTCCTGCCATTTTTGAAATCACGAATTACACGGTTTATGTCATCCCATAAGTATTCGTTAAAACCAACCACATTTTCAATGCCTTGTTCCGAGCGCCACTGCCTTCTTTTAAGGGGAAGGGTATTGTAGAAATTGTCAATATGCAAGGGTTTGGCAAAGATCCCGTGTTTCCGCAGACCCTTGGCGATTACATGGGTGAGTTCCGATTTGCCCGAACCCGATTCGCCCGAAATGGCAACGATGTATTTGTCCTTCTTGTTTTCAAGGATTTTTTGGATAATTGCCTCACCGGCTTTTTTGTGTTTTTCCTGAATTAATAGGATGTCTCCGAGCATAAAGCTTGATTGTTGTTTGTCATTGCGAGATATCCATTTGAAGGTCTCGGGCGAGGGCATATCGTGGCAATCTGTAAGTTTTATCCCAATTTGCAAATAGATTGCCACAAAACCCCTTCGCTTATGCCTGCCCTTCTGTTTTTCTCAATGACGGTTGAAATTAATGGTTTCGTATAAAACCTTTTAAATTGATTATTTCACGATCTTCTCCGTTTGAATAACGGCACCACCCGATTTAAGGATCAGGAAATAAACCCCTTTTGACAGATGGGCCACCGAAATGGTTTCGGTGTGCAATCCCGTGTTTTTCTTTGAATAGGCTTGCCCAAACACTTTTTTCCCGACACTATTGTAAATCCCGATTTCAAAATCTGCTTTTTCAGCAAGATAATATTCAATGTTGAGGTTGTCGGTAAACGGATTTGGGTATATTGTTTTTATTTCGGTTCGAGCAATTTTATTGTCACCAATTCCCGTTATGCAGGGCACACAGGTGCCAAAGCAAATTGCTGTCATTGTTGTGTCAAAATCTGGTACGCTGAAGGAACGGTTAAAAGCACCAAATCCGTCAGGGACACCACACTCTTCGGGCACGAGCTCGGATTCCGGCCAATCAACACCGTTAATGAATTTGTATTCGATTTGCTCAAAGGCATTGATCGTGAAAGCCACTTCGTAAATGTTATTTGAGGTAAGCGTCATTTCGGTGGAAGTTGGGTCCCATCCCTGGAACGAACCGGCAATATGTACTCCATCTGGTGAAACGGCTTGTTCCGACATATCCACCCTGAAGGTAACCGTTACCGCATCGCCACAAGGGAAACAGCTCCCAAAGCAAAAGGCGGTCAAAACCGTGTCCTGTGCCGGGACTGTGATAAAGCGGTTGTTGTTTTGGGCACAGCCGGCCGGGACACTTTCATCCTCGCCCCACTGCGTACCGTTTATGAACTTGAATTCAACCATTTCGCCTTCCGCAATATTTTCGGTGTATTCGTAAATGCCATTGCCGGTATCGGTCATCATGGTCGCCCCGGGATCCCAACCCTGGAACGAACCTGCAACATGAACCCCATTAGGGGAAACCGTTTCGTTTGACATATTGACCCTGAACGTAACCGCAGTTCCCGATGTGCCAGCCGTTGTGTTCTTGTAAATAGCGGAATACTGTATTTCGCTGTCGTTTATGCCCGACAATAAAATATCCGGTTTCCCGTCATTATTGTAATCGGCAGCTTTTGAATCGCCCCAATAAACCTTTGGCAGGTTGGCCGTTTGGCTTTCCGTAAAACTGTCGCCACCATCGTTCAGGTAAATTGTGGATACATAATTTCCTTCGCCAGGGGTCGTCATTGTACCACTGATAAAAAGGTCGAGGTCGTTGTCACCATCAAAGTCGGCCCATTCCAATGAGCCATGTGAAATCCCGGGAAACCCAATATTGAGTTCCGTAAATGTTTCGTCACCATTGTTTTTGTAAAGGATCGTGTATCTTTCCGTACCGTCTCCACCCGTTCCGGCCACGACCAAATCCACATTGCCATCGTTATTGTAATCGGCCCATTCAGCATCGCCGAGCCAGCCTTTGTGGATATCGATGCCGGAATTGGAAAATGTGCCATCGCCATTATTTTTGTAAATTTCAGAAACAAAATCACTTTCGTACCCTGTCAACACAAAATCTTTGTAATTGTCATTGTTGTAATCTGCCCATTTGAACTTGCCGTACATGGTGCCGGGGAAATTGGTCCCGGGCACTTCGGTAAATGTTTCGTCCCCATTGTTTTCGAATATCTTTGAAATATAATAAGGTGCATCGTTAATGAAACCACTGATTGCCACATCCAGATCGTTATCATTGTCAAAGTCAACATATGTGATATCGCCCATGTAGGTTTGCGGGAACCCACTCGTGTTTTCGGTAAATGTTCCGTCACCATTATTGTAGTAAATGGCCGTAAACCCTAAAAACGTATTTCCATTGTAGCCCTGTACCAAAAGGTCAAGATTGCCATCGTTGTTCATGTCGGCCCATTCGGCATTCCCGATTTCGAGCGGTTGGAATGGCATATTGTCGGCAGGGGAAAAGGTGTTGTTGCCTTCGTTGATGTACAATGTGCTGATGGGGTTTGCATCTGCCTTCTCGCCTGCCAGAAAAAGGTCAAGGTCGTTGTCGTTGTCATAATCGCCCCAGGCAACAATACTGAATTGCAATTGGTTCAAAGTGGTGTTGATATTCTCAAATGTTTGTCCAAATGTTGCTGAGCCAATGAGAATCGTAATTAATGTGGATAGTAGTAGTTTCTTCATTTTTCGATTTATTGTGTTAATAGATATATTGATTGAGTGCAAAAATACAAAATTACCGTTTAGTAATTTATTATCATTTCTGTATCAACAGGGATTTTATGAACTTCTTCATTGACTTTTACAAGAGCTGGTATTCTATTTTTATTGGTTTGTTTTATCCTTAATGATTTCGCAGAAATTTTGCAATAATAATTCGTTTCCTTGAAAGAAAAACCAAAGGAAATATTTCGCCAATGATCCGGAAGATTAGGTGAAAAACTGACAATATCACCTTTTAAATTTAATCCTGCATAAGATTGTTGTGCAATGAGGATGGTCCCGGCCATAACACCTGCATGTATCCCTTCGCCCGTGGTGCCGCCCTGTATATCGTTGTAGTCGCTGGTGAGGGCATCACGGTACAATTCCCAGCTTAGCTTTTTGTCGCCGATCATATTTGCAAGTTGAGCATGTACTACCCGGCTAAGTGTGGAACCGTGCGAAGTGCGCTGCAGATAGTATTCGAGGTTTTTCCGGGGATAATCATCTGCA
Organism: Bacteroidota bacterium; assembly: GCA_024278155.1. GTDB lineage: Bacteria > Bacteroidota > Bacteroidia > Bacteroidales > JAADJA01 > JAADJA01. The sequence goes on from JAJRTT010000567.1 coordinate 4,775, forward strand.
AGTCGATAACCAAGTTTTGTCAGGATCTCGTCCACATCGGTTTTGTCAAGGTTGTAAAAGAGTTGCAAGGTATCGGCCTGTTTGGCGACTTTGTAATCGTCCGCTGACTTTCCTTCCGCTTTCAAAATCCTGTCCATACGGTAAACATTGCCGTATTTTTTACGGTAACAATCCCAATCGAGTTCCTTCAGATTAAAATAACCGTCGTATTGCGATAAAATATCGTTTTCAACAACAATATTTATTTTCGAGGCAATATCTGTCCATTTTGCAATTTCCTTTTCGGTGAGGTTTATTTCCCCGAAAACCTTCATTCGGGCTTCATCGTTAAAATTGTCCAGTATTTGTTTTGCTTTGGCCAAAACCCAAACCACCATCAGGTTGGTGTAGGTATTATCTTTCAACCCACCTTCCTTTGTGCCCGGGTATTTTTCATGGAACTCGTCCGGCCCCATCACATTTTGAATGGAATAGCGTCCGGTATTCTTATTATAAAGAGTTTTTGAAACCCAGAACCGGCATATTTCCAAAAACATTTCTGCTCCATGATTTTCCATAAAACCCATATCATTGGTTACATGGAAATATTGCCAGGTGTTGTAGGCAATGGCCAATGACACATGGCGTTGCAGGGAGCTGTAATCATCGCCCCATTTTCCGGTCACGGGGTTCAGATGGACCACCTGTGTTTCTTCCCTGCCGTCGCTCCCGCTTTGCCAGGGGAACATGGCCCCTTTGTATCCATGTTCACCGGCATATTCCCGGGCTTTTTGCAACCTTTTATATCGGTACATCAGGGCTGCTTTTGCAACTTCCGGGAAATGGATGTTATAAAAAGGGAGGATAAACAGTTCGTCCCAGAAGATATGCCCACGGTAGGCTTCTCCGTGCAGGCCCCGGGCCGTGATACTTGCATCGATGTTTTTGTTATGGGGCGAAAGCGAAACCATCAAATGGTATAAATGCATCCTGAGGAGTTTTTGTGCCAAACGGTCGCCCTCGATTCTAACGTCAATCTTGTCCCAGATTTCCGCCCAGCTTTTTTTGCTTTGCGAAAAAGCCTCTTCAAAACTTCCTGCCGACAAAACCAAGTTCATTGCATCTTTTAAAGGGTTTTCCGAATCCCAATCCATGGACGTGAAAATGGAAACCATTTTTTCAAGTTTGTAGGTTTCGTTTTCCTTAATGTGATTCCCAAAACGGGTTATCACGCAGCCCGGCTCCTGGAAATGGTAGGATTCGGCTTTTATTTCCCCGTCATTTAAAAACAGGCGCCTTTTTGCCGTTTGGGCAATTACTGTTTCCGATTGGGTGGTTTTCACCTGGAGAAACGAAATATTGTCGTCAACACCTTCCCGGCTGGGTTTTAAATGTTTTTGGTTCAACTGCCTGTAACGCTCCACACCATCATTGATGATATTGCCATCCAGGCCGGATTCAAAAGTGATGTGCGCCGAATAATTGAGGGGCGTGACTTCATAGGAAATCCCGGCAAGGTGTGGGTTGTCCATCGAGGCAAACCTCTTGGAAACAATCTTTGTTTCTTTTCCTGTTTTGTCCCGGATAATAATTTTCTTTGAAAACAAACCCGATGAAAAATCCAATTTCCTTTCCATATCCAGGATTTCCACTTTGTTGATTTTTATCCATTCGCCGCCACCGATTTTAAATCGGATAGGGAGCCAGTTGGGCGCATTCGCGAAATCTTCGTTCTCCACGTCCCTGTCGCCCACTCTTGAAACCAACCGGTTGTACAATCCGGCAATATAAGTCCCGGGATAGTTGATTTTCCCGCCAAGGCATTCTTCCAATGCGCCGCGTGTCCCAAAATAACCGTTGCCGATCGTGAGCAATGTTTCCCTGGTTTTTTCTTTTTCGGGAATATAGTCGGAATAGGTGAGGCTCCGGTTATCTGCTTCCAAGCCTGTACAGAACCATTTCTTGATGCCTTCAAAACCGATTTCGGAAATATCGGTGACTACGATATCAGCCCCATTGATTTTTAATTCCTTAATGTTGTTTTCCCTTGCAATTCCCAGTACCAGGCCGAAGTTCCCTTTTTTGCCTGCCTGTACTCCCGAAACGGCATCTTCTACAACAACGGCTTTGTCATAATCTGTTCCTAAGTTGTCAGCCGCAGTTGTGAAAATATCGGGTTCGGGTTTTCCGCTTAATCCAATCTCTGCCGAGACAACCCCATCAACCCGTGTTTCCATTAAATCGAGAAGGCCGGCCTTTTCGAGGACAACCTTGCAATTCTTGCTCGAAGATGCCACTCCCACACGGATCCCCTTGTTTTTTAACTCATGGATCAACTCCACGGTCGAATCGTACATTTCTACGCCATCCTTGTCAAGCACTTCGTTGAAAGCCTGGTTTTTCATGTTTCCCAGACCACAAATGGTTTCCATGTCCGCAGGATCGGAAGGGTCGCCAAAGGGAAGTTCGATCCCCCTGGATCGCAAAAAGGATTCTACACCTTTATAGCGTGGTTTGCCATCCACATAAGGGAGATAGTCTTTTTCATGGTCAAATTCACGAAAGGTTTCCCCATGTTCCTTTTCCCTTTTGAGGAGATAATCGTCGAACATTTTTTTCCAGGCGGCACTGTGCACCAGCGCTGTTTTGGTGATTACACCGTCAAGGTCGAATATTACTGCTTCGAATTTATGTTTTTTCATTTGTGTGTTTATTTTAAATCGTCATTGCAAGGAATTTTAGGCTTGCCTGTGTGGAGGAATTCCGTGGCAATCTGTTTGCTTTAAAGTTTTGCCCGTGTTTATCCCTGTTTAATTCGGGACATAACTTTTTACAGATTGCTTCACTCCATTGCACTTGCCTTTGCCGGGTTCGCAATGACGCAAATTACTGATTTGTTGTGTCAATCCATAAATACCCTAGTCTTTCCACGTTCATTAATCCAGTATTGTTTTCAAGTATGCTTCCCAATAAATCAATATTGCCATTAACTTCTTTTGAACTAACTTTAACATCTTTCTCCGACAAATTATGTACAACCAAAACCCTTTCATCCTGATAAACCCTGAAATATGCCAAAACTTCCTCAAGCCTGTTTCCGTCTGCATCTGTTATTTCCAGCCATTCGATGCTGCCCCGGCCAAAGCACTTGAATTTGTTCCGCTTGTTAACCATGTTTTTTATACTGGAATATACTTGCGAAGAAAATGAATTGCCATCGCTCAAATCCTTTTCAACCTCTTTCCAATCAATTTTTCCCCTGACCAAAAAACGGGTATCATCTTTCCCCGTGTGCTTTATCATCTCCTTGTAATATGCTTCATCGTTCAGTTTCCCAAATTCATCCCCATAATATATAATGGGCGTGCCGGGAAGTGTGAGCATAATGGAATAGGCAAGGGCTATCTTTTTCGGGTCCTTTTGCATCAGTTCCGACAAACGGGCGGCCACCCCTTGCCCCAAACGGAAATCCCATTGGGGCTTCAGGCAATAGTTTTCATGGATGTATTTTCGGTCTTCCTCTGAAACATAAACCAGTTCAAGGCTCAGTTCATCGTGGCAGCGCAGGAAAGTAAACCATTGC
>JAJRTT010000568.1 GCA_024278155.1 Bacteroidota bacterium
ATCTCCTTTTTAGGGAGCTGGTAAATCAGTCCAAGTATTTGTTTATAATCAATGTTTAATGTTAGTTCCATGGTATCCATCATTTAAAGACCAAAGATACGTAAAAACTTTTACAGTCTTGATTTGCAAAATAACGTGGTATAGCAACTACTTATTCCTGAAACAAATGCCAGTCACCTTTATTTCCCCGAAAACAATTTGAACAAATCATTCCCATTGGCAAAAATCAACAACGAAAATAAAATGACCATCCCAACGATTTGTGCATATTCCATGAATTTATCGCTGGGCTTGCGGCGTGTGATGATTTCGTACATCAGGAACATTACATGGCCACCGTCAAGTGCAGGGATGGGGAGTATGTTTAATATGGCGAGCATAATTGACAAAAATGCTGTCAACGTCCAAAAACTTTCCCAATGCCATTTTGCAGGGAATAGGTTTCCAATGGTTAAAAAACCACCAACTGATCCCAATGCATCGACCTTCGGGGAAAAAAGCAGTTTTAGTTGCTTGAAATAATCCCCTATCCCAAAATAAGTCCTTGAAATCCCTGCGGGAATAGCTTCCATAAAAGTGTAATCTTTTTCCTTAATATCAAAGTATTTTGAAAGGTTTGTCACTGGGCCAACGCCAATTAAACCCTTTTCAGGAACCGGGACCCGGATGTTAACGGAATCGCCATTCCTTAAAATATGGACTGTAACGGTTTCGTTTTTATGCTTTTGTATCTCGGTTTTAAACTCATCAAAAAATTCGGTGGGAACTTGGTTCAATCCGATGATTACGTCCCCTTTCTCCATACCTGCTTCTTTTGCCGGGGAGTTTTTCACAAACCTTTCCACTTCAAACGGAAAACGGACACTTATAAAATCCCTTGTTTTTTGCTCAATAAGTTTATTAACATAGTCATCGGGCACATCCAATTCAATGTTCTGTCCATTGCGCGAAATCTGAATGGTCTTGACCCCATCAAGGATAAGCTTTTTGGGGATTTTGCCAAAGCTTTCAACCTTTTCGTTGTCAAGGGTAAGTATTTTGTCACCGTTTTGCAGTCCCAGCTCGGCACCAACGGAATCAACCACAATGCCGTATTTCAGGCTTTCGGTTGGCAGGTATTCTTCGCCCCAGGTAAAAAGCATCCCAATGTAAATCGCAATGGCCAAGAGTATGTTCATGGTAACACCGCCCAGCATAATGATCAGTCTTTGCCAGCTTGGTTTGCTCCTGAATTCATAGGGTTTTGGTGGTAGTTTCATTGCCTCCTTGTCCATGGACTCATCGATCATCCCTGATATTTTCACATATCCCCCCAGAGGCAACCAACCGATACCATATTCAGTGTCCCCTTTTTTGAACTTGAACAACGAAAACCAGGGATCGAAAAAAAGATAAAACTTCTCAACCTTTGTCTTGAAAGCTTTTGCTGCAATGAAATGGCCAAACTCATGGATAATGACAAGTATGGACAAACTGAAAAAAAACTGAATAACTTTTATGAAAATTTCCATTTAACGGTAGTAATTAATAATAAGGAACACTTAACGAATATACTGTAATTTTGTTTTAATAAATCAGGAAAATTTCCTCAATACTGAAACAGCCTTTTCCCTTGTAAGCCTATCGGTTTCAAAATAATCTTCCAATGAGGGTTTTTTAATGAAATCAACTGTTTGGATACACTCCTCAATAATGTCGGGCATCTGTAGAAAACCTATCCGGTCATTCAAAAAAGCATCCACTGTCATTTCGTTTGCCGCATTCAACACACAGGGGCTGTTCCCCCCTTTTTCAAGCACCTCGAAAGCGAGTGCAAGATTACGAAAAATTTTAATGTCCGCTTGTTCAAAAGTAAGTGTGGGATAATCAATAAAACTGAATCCGGGGAAGTTGGCTTCAAGCCTTTCGGGATAGGCCAATGCGTACTGGATTGGCAGGCGCATATCGGGAAGGCCCATCTGGGCTTTCAGGGAGCCATCCTTGAACTGTACCAGCGAATGGACAATGGATTGCGGATGGATGACCACTTCGATTTCTTCGGGTTTCAACCCAAACAACCATTTGGCCTCTATCACCTCCAGGCCTTTGTTCATAAGGGAAGCAGAATCAATGGTGATTTTATCGCCCATGTTCCAATTGGGATGGTTCAATGCCTCTGTTTTTCCAATTGTCCCAAGATGTTCCAGGGATTTCCCCCTGAAAGGCCCCCCCGAAGCAGTAAGGATAATTTTCTTGACCGAATCAGGGCTTTCACCGGCAAGGCACTGGAATATGGCCGAGTGTTCAGAGTCGATGGGGATCAGTGACCCATTTTTTTCATTGATGAGTTGCGTTATTATTTCTCCGGCCACAACCAGCGATTCCTTATTTGCCAGGGCAATGGGCTTTCCGGCCTTGATGGCATGTATCACTGGCTTTAGGCCGGCAAAACCAACAAGGGCAACCAGCACCATGTCAATGGTATCCATTTCGGTGATTTGTGAAATTGAATCTTCCCCGGCATAAACTTTAATGGCATGTGGGTCGAGGGCATCAAAAACTTCCCGGTACAAGTCATCATTGCCGATAACCACCACATTGGGTTTGTATATGAGCGCCTGTTCGATGAGCAGTTTGGAATTCTGATTGGCAGTTAGCACTTCCAGTTGAAAATGTCCGGGGTGCAGGCGGATAACTTCCAGGGCCTGAATCCCAATGGAGCCGGTGGAGCCAAGAAGGGCGATTCGTTTTTTCAATGGGTTATTCCTTAGTTAGTTTTATGGATTTGTTTTTAAAAAACAACATACTCGGTTGGGTCAACCGGCATACCGTTGTACCATAGTTCAAAATGGAGGTGCGGGCCTGTGGTAAGTTCCCCGGATTCACCAACAATGGCAATGGGATCCCCTGCTTGTACCACGCTACCCATCTTTTTTAGCAAAACGGAATTGTGCTTATACACTGAAATAAAATTCCCCTTATGCTGAATGCTGATAACATATCCTGTTTCGATGGTCCAATCGGAAAAAACAACCGTTCCATCAAGGGTGGCTTTAACAGCCTCATTTCTTTTTGCAACCACATCAACCCCAAAATGTTGTTCGGCCAGGTTGAACTTTGTGGTAATAATCCCTTTTAAAGGGGTAAAAAACAAATAATTGCTCAAGGAAGAAACCGGTGCGGCGAGTTCTTCGTTTTCATTGTAGAACAGATCATAGGAAGATTCATTTTCGTACTCGGCGCGGAGCAATGAATCCTCCGGCGAACGTGAATATTCGATATCTTCGTAATTAGCCCCTTCGGCAGCCACTACCTGACTTGTATCTTCAACAATATCTTTTCCCTCGATCACGCTCTTTAAATTCCGCAAATAAACATTCTTTTGCTGAACATCCGTCTGTAACGAATCGGCCATGTGCTGCAATTCGATAATCCTCTTTTGCATGGTAACGTCCGTATAGCCCGGGATATATTCACGAAGTGGCGTGAAAGCAATAAGGAAAGTGGTGAAAACAATAAGCAAAATAGCCGTAATACCTGCAACGGTAAAAACATTTAAGCGCGAAAGCCTGAACGAAACCTTTTCCTCATAGGTCTCCTCGTTCATGATTACCAACCGGTACTTATTGCGAAGTTTCTCTATTCTGCGTTTCCGTCTCTCTTTTTTTAAATCCTCGGGCATTTCACTCAAATTTTGATTTGCAAAGATACCTTAATTTTTCCACCCTTAAGTTGAATGTCAAAAGAATCCATATGCTCCAAGTGTGGACAATATTGATATTTAATCTACTTTTGTCCCTTTCAATATTGTTGGCGTTTGTGTTCTTTTTTTTATTTTTCAGCCCCAAAAAAAACAGCAAAATGAAACAGGCACTTCTCTTGTTCTTCTTTGGCATATCGTGTTTATTTCTTGACGGACAATCAAAAACCGAAATACCAACTATTTATTCCGATTTTTATTTTGAAGATGGGAAATTGATTTTCAAACCGGAGGGCTCACCGGACAAGATGACCTGGGTCCCATCGGAACCGGTATATTATTTTGACAAAATTGCAAAAAGTCCCAAAGGCACAGAAAACGGGCTTCGATTCGATTTTGGGGACAAAAATTTCAACGGCACGATTTATTATGGGTTTATCCTAAGTGATAACATTAAATATCCCCAACCCGTTTATTTTCACAGTACCGCAAAAATAAATGCGGGCATTGCCGAG
>JAJRTT010000569.1 GCA_024278155.1 Bacteroidota bacterium
CCATCTTCAAGGATAACGAGGATACCACCGGCAAGCCCAACTACCAAAGCTGCCGACATTATATCTTTTGCCCCTTCCAGAAAGAGTTTCGTAATGGTGTTGGCATCGTTGCTCATTGAAATACCGGAAAAAATCCCCATGGCAAAAAACAGGGCCGCAATGCGCATAATGTACCAACCATATCCCATAACCCCCACGATGAGGAAGACAATTGTGAAAGCAAGTAAATTAAGGACAAAGAAATGTACGGACTTACGAAGGGACAGAAAACCCGTAATAATAAATAATGCTGTACTCACAGGAACCATGGGCAATTCAGAAGAAGAAGTTCCGATTTTCATTTCAGTAAGCTGATGGAAATATGAAAAGATAATCAAACCAATGGAGATGAAAATGTAAACTATCCAGGCTGCAAGCGGGGTTTTGTATTCGATTGTTTCCATATCCGTATTTCCCCTTTTTCGCCAGTATTCATCATCTTCATAAACAATGGATGATTCAGGGTCTTTTTTCACTTTGGCCGCATATCTCAATACCCAGACTATCCCCACAAGGTTAATAATTGTCCAACTAAACAACCGGTATTCAAAACCGGAAAAAAGCGGTATATCGGCAATTCCCTGTGCGATTCCGATCGTAAACGGATTTAGGACCGCTCCGGCAAACCCCAGGCCGGCAGCCACGAACACCATGCTTACGCCCACAATGGAATCGTAGCCCATGCTTATTGCAAGGGGTACCAAAATGATGATAAAGGCAATGGTTTCCTCGCTCATCCCAAACACGGCCCCAAACACACTGAACATCAACATCACAAGGGTAATAATGATATTGTTCACCCCAAGGAACTTGAAAAACCGGATATGCTCGATTTTTTTCGTGAATTTCAGAAAGGAAAAAATCCCCACATCAATTGCTTTGCTGTCGTTCATTATCCAGAAAGCGCCACCGATCATCAGGATAAAAACAATGATTCCGGCCTGTCGTTCAAAACCATTGAACAAAGCCCCAAATACCTGCCAGGTCTGGGCATTGGCATCCACATAATGAAATGAGTCTTTGTCGATAACCGTCCTTTCCACACCATTTACCTCAATTGTATAGTGTGTATATTCTCCTCCCGGGATAATCCAGGTAAGGATGGCCGCAAAAACAATAATATAAAATATGATGACGTAAGTGTGGGGGATTTTATTGAACATTGAATCACTTTCTGTTTTATATTAGGTAATTTCTTAAAAAACTGATGGGTTTTTAAAACTTTTACTATTGGGAAATCAATTTTGTTTCCAATAATTCTCTAACTTTATTTTCGTCCCAATTGTCTCTTTCCCAAACTTTATTTGCTTCTGTGATAGCCATATCCGAGAAAAAATCAGCTAACAAAACCTTTAGATCGTTTAGTTTGTTTTCGGGATGGTCATGTGAGAAAGACTTTAATAGTTCAAGTTGAACATTAGTCAAAGGATGATTGATTGTTTCCATTATTTTTAATATTTCTTTCGTATTTTTACAAAGGTATAAATTTAAAAACTATCACATACCTTAATATATTTAGTTTAATGTTTCATTTTGTGGGAGTATGTTTGTTGTAAAGGATTTTTTCCTAAATTTGACCTCCATTTTTTTAACAAAATTTACCCAAAGAAATATTTGAATATGAATTTTGAATTTACCGAAGAACAATTGATGATAAGGGATGCTGCCCGCGATTTTGCACAAAGGGAACTCCTTGGTGATGTTATTGAAAGGGACGCTACCGCAACCTTCCCGACCGAACACGTTAAAAAACTGGCCGAACTTGGTTTTATGGGGATGATGGTCGATCCAAAGTATGATGGTGGCGGTATGGATACCGTTTCCTATATTTTGGCAATGGAAGAGATCTCTAAAATAGATGCTTCCGTAAGCGTGATCATGTCAGTGAACAATTCGCTGGTTTGTTATGGCCTACAGAAATACGGGAACGAAGCCCAGAAAGAGAAATACCTGAAACCACTTGCGAGAGGTGAAAAAATAGGTGCCTACCTGTTGTCGGAACCGGAAGCCGGATCGGATGCCACCATGCAACGTACAACTGCCGAGGACAAAGGCGACCATTACATATTGAACGGTACGAAAAACTGGATTACCAGTGCAAATTCTGCTTCCACATATCTTGTGATGGCGCAAACGCATCCCGAAAAAAGGCACCACGGGATCAATGTTTTTATTGTGGAAAAAGATTCCCCGGGGATAAGCCTGGGCCCTCACGAAGATAAAATGGGGATGCGCAGTTCCGATACCCATTCGGTGATGTTCACGGATGTGAAAGTCCCTAAGGAAAACCGGATCGGTGAAGATGGATTTGGGTTCAAGTTTGCCATGAAAGCCCTTGAGGCCGGACGTTTGGGCATAGCTGCACAAGCTCTTGGAATTGCGTCCGGTGCGTTGGAAAGGGCAATTCAATATTCAAAAGAGAGAAAAGCATTTGGTACCGAAATAGCAAACCACCAGGCGATTGCCTTTAAAATTGCCGATATGGCCGTGAAGGTGGAAAATGCCCGCAACCTTTGCCTGAAAGCCGCTTGGCTGAAAGACAATGGAAAACCGTTCACGACCGAAGGCTCCATGGCCAAATTGTATGCTGCCGATATTGCAATGGAAGTAACAACCGAAGCCGTACAGATACATGGTGGATATGGATATGTAAAAGAATATCATGTGGAAAGGTTGATGCGCGAAGCCAAACTGACCCAGATTTATGAAGGCACTTCCGAGATACAGAAAATTGTTATTTCAAGGGGATTGTTAAGGGATTAACCCCTATTTGTAATCTTCCGCCCTTTACCCTATTTTTACAGGAGAAATCAGGGGATGGAAATGATGAATAAGTGCCACGGGTACGTAACATGAAAACCCAGGGAATTAAAAACATTAATACAATTAATATTTAAACATATAAAACATGAAAATACTAACATGTATAAGTAACGTACCTGATACTACTACAAAAATCAGGTTTGTTGACGACAACAAAGCGTTTGACAAAAACGGTGTCCAGTGGATCATCAACCCATGGGACGAACTGGCTTTGACAAGGGCTTTGGAATTAAAGGAGGCTTCGGGAGGGGCCGTTGAAAAAATATCGATTATTACCGTAGGTACAAAAGATGCCGAGCCCGTGATGCGGAAAGCCCTGGCCATTGGAGCTGAGGATGCCATTCGTGTGGACACGGAAGCCAAAGATGCCTATTATGTGGCCATGCAAATTGCAGAAGCCGTGAAAGACGGTGGTTATGACATGATCCTTACAGGTATCGAGTCCAGTGATTACAATGGCTCTTCTGTTGGGAGGATGGTTGCCGAATTCCTCGAAATCCCATCTGTGTCCTCCGTTTCAAAAATTGAAATGGAAGGGGGCAACATTTCCCTTAAACGTGAAATCGATGGTGGTACCGAAGTTTTGGAAACCCAATTGCCTTTTGTGGCCATCGTTCAAAAAGGGATTGCCCTTGAGCCCCGTATCCCGAATATGAGAGGGATTATGATGGCCCGGAAAAAACCGCTTACCGTAGTTGCCCCGGCCGAAGGGGAAGCACTTACCGAATTTGCCGGTTTTGAATTGCCCGAGGCAAAAGCAGCCTGTAAAATGGTGGACGAAGACAATGTGAAAGAATTGGTAAACCTGTTGCACACGGAAGCCAAAGTCATTTAGTACTTGCACAGATCGCCAATTCCTTCGTTATGCTTGTGGAGGAAACCAGTCATTTATTAAAATATAAACTCTTGATTTTCCTCACATCGCAAGCCTCGAACTTGACGATTTCTGACAAAGTAACTAATCGTTAAGTTTAATAAATGAACTTTTAGAAATTAAAAAAAAATATTATGTCAGTATTAGTATATACAGAAAATTGGGACGGCAAATTCAAGAAATTGAGCTATGAGCTGGTTTCTTATGCCACTGCCCTCGCAAAAGAATTGGGGACTTCTGCAACAGCCCTTTCCATTGGGAATGTGGACGAAGCTGAACTGAAATCCCTTGGGGATTATGGTGCAAGCAAAATTATCAGCGTAAGCGATGATCGATTGGCAAATCTTGTTAACTCGGCCTATGCAAAGGTAATTGCACAGGTTGCCGAAAAGGAAGAAGCCAATGTAATTGTTTTTTCCAATAATTTTGGGGGAAAGGCACTTGC
>JAJRTT010000570.1 GCA_024278155.1 Bacteroidota bacterium
AGGGCAGAGCCTTCATAAAGGTCTTTGCCCATTCCTACAAACTGTGCGCCCTGTCCGGGGAAAATATATGCTTTCATCTTATTTCAATTTTAATTTTGCGGCAAAAATAGGGAAATTGTGGAAATTGGAAACCGCACATTCAAAAATACGGATATCCCCCTCTTTGACAAAGTGCAGGAGCAAGAAAAAGAATCATTGCTTACAAAGCAGATCCTTCTCGTTGGTATTGTCACCTTGAAAAAATCGTAATTTTAGTGCGTCTCGTTGGTGACAACACCAACGAGTAGGTAAGCTATTGATACTTTGATGCTTCTCGTTGGTGTTGTCACCAACGAATATATAATCTATTGATGCTGTATTTCCACAATCCATTGATGCGTCTAGTTGGTGTTGTCACCAATGAGCATATAATACTAATGATTCTGGATCTTTCAAAACCCATTGATGCTTCTCGTTGGTGTTGTCACCAACGAGTTAATAATCTATTGATTCTGGATTTCCCAAAACCCATTGATGCGTCTCGTTGGTGTTGTCACCAATGAGCATATAATACTAATGATTCTGGATTTCCCAAAACCCACTGATGCATCTCGTTGGTGTTGTCACCAACGAGTATATAATCTATTGATTCTGGATTTCCCAAATCCCCAATCCCTATTTTTACTATCTTTGAAACCTTGTCAAAAGACAAAAACCCATGCAAAGCCCTTTTCGCAATAGTGTCAATATATTGATCGTTTCGGTTTTCCTTTTCCTGTTATATGACCCGGGATTTTGCCAGACAGAATCGGAAGTCAAAAACCTGCGAAAGCAATTGAACAAATCCCAATCTGACACTTCCCGGATAAAAACCCTTTTTCAATTGGGCGGCCGTTTCTTGAGTGGCCCATCCGACTCCCTTCTCTTTTATTACACCCGGGCATTGAACATTGCTGACAAACACATAAAACAGGACATTGGCCAAGAAGAGATCTTCACCTATAAAAAGCTGGCCATCCGTGCACTTATCGGGATTGGGATCGAACATTTTTACCAAAGCAATTATGAAGAGGCGCTCGTTTATTATTTCAAGGCACTGGATTATTCCAAAGAGCTGAACGACATTGACTGCATGTCCGAATGCTATAGTGAAGTTGGGATTGTTTACAATAACCAGGGAAAATACGATCAGTCCCTCGAATATCATTTAAAAGCCCTGGAATTTGCCAAACAAGGAATTGACGATTCCTGGGTGGCATCATGCAATGTGAACATTGGCAACATATACCGCGACAAAGCCTATTATACGGTTGCCTACAATTATTACATAAAAGCCCTCCAGACTTTTGAAAAACTGGGGCACAAACGCCGTATGGCGGCCTGCTTCCTGAGTATCGGGGATATTTTTAACGAACAACACGATTTCAATACAGCCCTGGAATATTTTGGCCGGGCCTTTCAGATTTACTCGTCAACAGGTGATAACGCAGGACAGGCCGAATGTTACAGCGGTATTGGCGATGTTTATTTGTCCCTGGACGAATATTCCATTGCACGTGAAAATTTCAACGAAATCCTACGGATTTCAAAAGAGACCGGATATACACATGAATTGGACGATTGCCTTAAAAGCATTGGTTATTCATATAAAATGGAAGGGGATTATGATAAGGCCAACGAGTTTTACAAAAAAGCCCTTCAAATTTCAAGACAGGAAGGGGATAAAGCAGGAATTGCCGAAATATTGGGCAGTATGGCCAAACTTGCATATCTGCAAAATGATTTTGGGAAAGCCTTAAACCTTGCCAATCAAAGCCTGGAAATTTCCAATCAAACAAAACGCCTGCAAACATCCTTTAACGCCTATCGGATTTTATCGGAAATCCATGAAAAAAGAGATGACCCGCAGAAAGCCCTTCAGGCCTTTAAAAAATATTCAGGTTTGAAAGACAGCCTGTTCAATTCGGAAAAATACAGGGCCATTACCGAAATAGAAACCAAGTACAAAACAGAGAAAAAAGAACAACAGCTTGAACTCTTTACCTAAAGGAACGAACTGCAAGCATTGAAACTAAGGCAACGCAGCCGGTTTATCATTTCCCTGATCGTGTTTATGGTATTGGTGATAATTATGGGATACCTGTTTTTCAGGAACATCCGATTAAAAAGCAAACATAAAAACATGGCACTCGAACAAAAGTTGTTCCGCTCGCAAATGAACCCCCATTTTATTTTTAATTCCCTCATTGCCATCCAAAGTTATATTTACCAGAAAGACCCTGTGAGCGCAGGCGACTTCCTGGCAAAATTTGCCGACCTCGTGAGGATGATCCTGGAAAGCTCAAGGTCTGAATTTGTTTTGTTTTCAAAAGAAATGAATTCCCTGGGCCTTTATCTCCAATTGCAAAACCTACGCTTTGAAAATAAATTCGATTATGAAATCATTGTGGACGAAAACATTGACAAGGACAATGTGAGCATCCCCCCCATGCTGGCCCAGCCCTTTATCGAGAATGCCATCGAACACGGACTCCGGTTCAAAAAAGACAAAGGTTTGTTGAAGATAAATTACAACCTGGAAGATAACAAAATAGTATTTAGCATTGAAGACAATGGCATCGGCAGGGAAAAAGCCAAGGAACTCAACAAAAAGAAGGAACATCTATCATTGGCAATCAATATCACGGAAGAGAGGTTGGCAATTTTAAGCAAAAAATTCAAACATCGGTTCAAGCTTGAAATTATTGATCTGAAGAATAATGATGGAGAACCAGGGGGGACATCGGTGAAATTTGTTATGCCCTGCAAGGTCTTGAAAAAATAAACCCGGGGGGTTTTTTTCGTACATTTGAACCCAAACTGAAAAAGAATGATCACTGCCGTTGTAATAGATGACGAAGCCCGGGCCCGTGAAACCATCATCAATATCCTTGGCTTAAAACCATCTGGAATCACCATTACCGGAGAGGCCGGGGATATTGAATCGGGATACAGATTGATCGAAAGCAAGCAACCCGACCTGGTTTTCCTCGATATCAATTTACCGGACGGAACGGGTTTCGATTTGATAAAAAAAATTGGCAATATCCGTTTCAAATTGGTTTTCATAACAGCCCATGAGGAATTTGCCGTAAGGGCATTCAAATTCAGCGCACTTGATTACATCCTGAAACCGGTTACCGCTTCCGACCTTTTGCAAGCAGTCGAAAAAGCAACGCACCTCATCCAAAAAGAAGAAACGGAAATGAAATTTTCCGCTTTCCTGTCCAACCTCGACAAAATCAAAAAGATAGTCCTGAAAACCTCGGAGAGTATCCATATCGTGAACATAAAGGACATTGTCCGTTGCGAGGCCGATGTGAATTACACAACCTTTTACCTTTTGGGAAATGCAAAGCTTTTGGTCTCGAAACCCTTGAAGGACTATGCCGAACTATTGGGTCAATCCGGGTTTTTCCGAACCCATCAATCGCACCTTGTCAACCTCGACCATATTTCGCGCTACGACAAAGAAGACGGGGGCCACCTTGTAATGGACGATGAATCCATCGTTCCGGTTTCCTCTCGAAAAAAAGAGATGTTGTTTGGGGTATTTGAGAATATGTAATTACATCAACTTCTGATAGGCCTGCCACCAACGGTCGGGGATATCGTCCTTGCAGGCTACCTCGTAATCGGAATAGGAACAGGGCACAAGGTGATGGCGCTCGTAAATGCTCCTGAAATTTGTCTTCACCGGAACATCCATCCACCAGCGGTCGCTTTTCTTGCTCTTGTAAAAGATAATCTGATCCTTATGGTCTTTTATCGAAACCGTGTATTTGATGTATTCTTCCTGATCTTTGTATGGATGGTCTTGCTTGCGGTTGTAAAAACCTTCGATAAAATACCAGATCATCTGGGCCACCAAATGCGAGGTCTGTCCGTTTTGGTCATATTTGGGATTGGTTTCATAAAAACCGATGGAAGAAAGTTTATCGCTCAGCCCGGCATAACGGATTATCTGGCAAATCTCCTCGCCATAAAACCCATTGGGCGAAACGTTTTTGTTCCCCGGCGCATCCGAATGGCGAATGGCCGAAACATCCACGGTCACCATATCGGCGTTGCGCATCAAGGGTTCGGCATCGCTCAGTTTCTCCCTTATTTTCCCCAAACGGTAAACATCAAAATAGAGGCTGTCCATCAGTTCGATGGCTTCGGGGTCGATAAAATAGGATTGGTAACCGATGTTGGTATAATTGAAAAGGAAGTTGGGCTGGTGAAGGATTATCTTGCTCAAATAGGAATGTGAATCCATTTCCTGCTCTGCCTTGCCAAGGTCAAAAACAGAATCGATCCCAACGATATTGATGATCTGCCCAAGGGACTCATATGCCCTGTAATTGGCAAAACTCAAATCCTGGCTCCCACCAAGGATGATGGGGACAATTTTATTCTTGATCAGTTCAGAAGTAACCGAGCTCAACGCAAAATAGGTATCTTCCACCTTGAAGCCTTTTTTGATATTTCCAAGGTCGGCTATCCGGGCTTTGTAATTTCCCCTGAACAATTTATAAAGAAAACTCCGGATATGGTCGGGGGCGTGGGCGCAACCCTCATTGTCAACGGAATTGCGGTCTTCGTTTACGCCGATCAGGGCAATGTCAACACCTTCGAGCCGGGGGAAATCATCCTTTTCGACATAACTATCGAAAATGTCCGCAAGGCGCAGTTGCCTTGTAGTTTCCTCGAAACTAAAATCAGGTAACTCGAGTGGTTCAAAATAAATTGAAATGTCCATTGACATTAATTGTTGGTGAAGTTTTGAGGTATTTATACCCAAAAACCCAAAAAAAGTTCAGCTTTTTATTTTTTCTTTTTTTGCCCCTTTTTTATTATTTCCAAACAATCCTCGTAGGTAAGTTCTTTTGCCTCCTTGGCACCTTTCCCTTTTGGTATCCTGTAATTCTTTTTACCCTGTTTGATAAAAGGGCCATAGCGGCCATTCAGCACTTCGATGGAAGCATCTTCCTTGAATTGCCTGATGATCCTTTCCTTCAATGC
>JAJRTT010000054.1 GCA_024278155.1 Bacteroidota bacterium
CACCCTTCCTAATACTGTTCCCTTTCATTTGGGAAATCACTCGATTTCACATCATCGATATAGGTGTTAACAGAACCTTTAATCTCCTCACTTAAGTTATGGTATCGCCTTAAAAAGCGGGGCGAAAATTTCATGGTGATGCCCAACATGTCATGTAGTACCAATACTTGTCCGTCAACGCCGTTCCCTGCACCGATTCCAATGGTGGGGATTTTTATCTCTTTTGTTACTTGTGTGCCCAGTTTGGCGGGGATTTTTTCCAATACCAATCCAAAACAACCGGCCTGTTCCAGCAATCGCGCATCCTTGATCAGTTTTTCGGCTTCTGCATTTTCAGTTGCCCTTACCACATAAGTCCCGAATTTATGGATTGATTGTGGCGTAAGGCCCAAATGCCCCATTACAGGGATTCCTGCTGAAAGAATCCTTTTCACCGATCCGATCACCTCCTCGCCACCTTCTATTTTAATGGCATTGGCCCCCGACTCTTTCATAATCCGAATAGCGGAATGAAGCGCCTCGATGGAATTGCCCTGATAGGTTCCAAAGGGAAGGTCAACCACCACGAGTGCCCGTTTAACCGCGCGCATAACCGAAGAAGCATGATAGATCATTTCATCGAGGGTTATGGGTAAAGTTGTTGTATGGCCGGCCATTACATTGGAAGCCGAGTCGCCAACTAGCACCATATCGATACCTGCACCATCCAGGATTTTCGCCATAGAATAATCATAAGCGGTAAGCATGGCGATTTTTTCACCCTTCAACTTCATTTCCTGAAGCACATGGGTCGTTATCTTGGTGTAATACTGTCTGGAGTCTCCTTTGTTTTGCATGATGTTTTTTTTGCAATATTACAAAACTATGCGGATGGAAATCTGTTTTGCAATAATTTATTGGTGAAATCCCGAATATTTGGGATCCTCAGCATTATGCCCACCTGAACTTTTGTATTTCCGTTTATGCCAAACTATCCAAAAACAGGGTTTGCTTACAAAGATTTGATCCTGATTTGTGATTGGTGCATCTTCTGTTAATCAATTAACAATAATTTTGTTTGGTATTTGAATTAAAATGTATTTTTGCGTTTTGATACTAAACATTCTGGATATGAATCAGGAAAAAACAAAAAGGAAACTTTTTAAGGAGTTTCCCCCTGTTACGACAGAGGAGTGGGAAAAAGTTATTGAGCGTGATTTGAAAGGTGCGGGTTACGAGCGGAAATTGGTTTGGAAAACGATTGATGGATTTAAGGCAAAACCTTACTATCGGGAAGAGGATATTAAACCATTACCTTATGTTTCAACTCTTCCGGGGGAATTTCCCTTTGTGAGGAGCAATAAGAAAAGCGCCAACGATTGGTTTGTCCGGCAGGATATTTTTGTGAAAGATATTAAGGAAGCCAATAAAAAGGCACTTGAAATCCTGATGAAAGGTGTCACATCGCTTGGGTTTATTTTCGATGAAAAGTTTGAACCTTCAGTTAAGCTTATCGAAGATTTAACGGAAAATGTTTTTGCCGATGCCGTCGAACTGAATTTCAAGTTCAAAAAAAATGCCCATATAGTTGTCGGGATTGTGGATGAATTGGCTAAAAAGTACAACCGTGACCTCGACAAAATATACGGTTCCGTTGATATCGACCCGCTTGGTGAGCTTGTCCTAAATGGCAAATTCAAGTATCCACCCGATTCTGTTTTCGAACTGGCAAAAGTGATGATCAAAGAGGCGAAACACCTTCCTCAATTTAAAGTGCTAACGGTCAATGGGAAGTATTTTCACAATTCGGGTTCATCCATCGTAGAAGAGTTGGCTTTTAGCCTTGCACAAGGGGCAAACTATCTGACCCAATTAACGGAACGTGGCTTATCCATTGATAAAATAGCACCGCGTATAAAATTTCAATTTGCCACGGGTTCCAACTATTTTATGGAGATTGCTAAACTGCGGGCTGCGAGATGGTTGTGGGCGCACATCGTGAAAGCTTATGGCCCGAGTGACAATTCATTAACTGCAATGAATATTCATTGCACAACCTCCGACTGGAACAAGACTATTTACGATCCCTTTGTAAATATGCTGAGGACAACGACAGAATCCATGTCATCAATATTGGGCGGGACTGATTCCCTGACCGTAAAAGCTTACAATTCCGTTTTTGAAAAGGGGGATGGGTTTTCGGAACGGATTGCACGTAACCAGCAATTGGTATTAAAAGAGGAATCTTATTTGGATAAAGTGATTGACCCTGCCGCAGGTTCGTATTATATAGAAAACCTGACAAATTCAATTGCAGGGCAAGCATGGAAACTTTTTATTGAAGTACAGGAAAAGGGAGGGTTTACAGAGGCTGTCCTTGCCGGGCTTATCCAGGAGACGGTTACTGAAACGGCAAAGGCAAGGGATATGGCCATCGCCATGAAAAAGGAAATCCTTTTGGGGACAAACCAGTATGCCAATCCAACTGAGTTTATTGATAGTGATTTGGATGAAAAACTCTTTATGAACGAACCCACATCAACAGGATTAAAACTATACCGTGGGGCTATGGCTTTTGAGTCATTACGTTATCAAACGGATAAATTTGCAAAGGACAACCCCAGGCCAAAAGTATTTATGATAACCATGGGACACCCCGCCATGCGCAAAGCAAGGGCACAATTTGCCACTAACTTTTTTGGCTGCGCCGGATATGAAATCATCAATAACAATGGATTTGAAGATGTTGAAGATGCAATCAAAGGTTTTGAAAAAGCCAAAGCTGATATTGCTGTGATTTGCAGTTCCGATGAAGAATACAAACAACTTGCCCCGGAGATACAGAGTAGATTAAAGAACAAAGCAATC
>JAJRTT010000571.1 GCA_024278155.1 Bacteroidota bacterium
TCTGCCTGTTCCGCTTCGATCTTGAAGGATTCGATTTCCTTTTTCTTTTGCTGTATCTTGTCAACGATTTCCTTTTCGGCCTGCCATTTGGCCCTCAGGTCTGTACGGGCATCGTTCAGGTTTGCGATTTCTTCATTCAAGACCTGAAGCTTTGTTTTGTCTTTCTCGCGCTTTATGGCTTCCCGTTCGATTTCCATTTGCTTGATCCTTCTCTCAAGGGTCTCAAGTTCCTCGGGCACCGAATTGATTTCCAATTTCAATTTGGCGGCGGCTTCATCAATCAGGTCAATTGCTTTATCGGGCAAAAACCGATCGCTGATGTAGCGTTGCGACAGTTCCACGGCCGAAATAATCGCTTCATCTTTTATCCTCACCTTATGATGTGTTTCATACCGCTCTTTCAAACCCCTCAATATCGAAATGGCAGAAAGGGTATCGGGTTCGTTCACCATAACGATCTGGAAACGCCTCTCCAGGGCTTTGTCTTTCTCAAAGTACTTTTGGTATTCTTTCAATGTTGTTGCCCCGATTGCACGCAACTCGCCCCTTGCCAGGGCAGGTTTCAGGATATTGGCGGCATCCATGGCCCCTTCGCTCTTCCCTGCACCAACGAGCGTATGGATTTCATCGATAAACATGATGATTTCCCCATCAGAATTGATTACCTCTTTTACAACGCTTTTCAACCTCTCCTCAAATTCGCCTTTATACTTTGCCCCTGCAATAAGGTAACCCATGTCCAATGAATAGATAATCTTTGATTTCAGGTTTTCGGGCACGTCGCCGTTGATTATCCGATGTGCCATTCCCTCTACAATTGCTGTTTTCCCAACACCCGGCTCTCCAATTAGTATAGGGTTGTTTTTTGTCCGGCGCGACAAAATCTGCAAAATCCTGCGGATTTCTTCATCGCGGCCAATGACCGGGTCCAGTTTTCCGGTCCTTGCCAGTTCGTTCAGGTTTTTTGCATAACGGTTCAATGAATTGAAGGTATCTTCGGCCGATTGGCTATCAACCGTTGAGCCCTGCCTCAATTGCTTAATTGCGGCCAACAAAGACTTTTCGGTCATTCCATTGTCCTTTAAAAGCTTTGCGGCCGTATCTTTCCCGGCAAGGATACCAAGCAGTATATGCTCGACCGAAACAAATTGATCGTTAAAATCTTTCAAATAACTGTTTGCTTTTTGCAATGCAGCATTTGCTTCGCGCGAAAGGAATTGTTCCCCACCTGAAACTTTTGGAAGTGATTCGATTATCTTGTCAATTGCTTTATCCAAAATCACTGTGTTTACATCCAGTTTTTTCAGCAAATAGGGAATCACATTTTCGTCCACTTGCATGATCCCTTTCAGTACATGGATGCTTTCGATGGATTGGTTCCTGTTCCCTGAAGCAATTTCCTGGGCCTTCTGAATGGCTTCCTGCGATTTTATCGTGAAATTATTTAAGTTCATATCTTTCAGTTTTAAAGTTCATACTGTTTTTTCTCGCCATGCCCAATTAACCTGCCAATTGATTGTTGACAAAACAAATCAGAAATTTTGACATTTCCCAATCGAAAAGATGACTTTATGTCTTGAATGTAAGATATTTACACAATTATATCAGACACTTTTTCAGGTTACGGGACAATTTTTTTTTCACATTTAAAACCGACATCGAAATTTTAATCATCTTTGCACGTTAATTCGTTTTGAAAACCCTTTGACTATTCATGATATAAGTGTCTCTGTTCAACAAACATATGAGAAGCATTTTTTTTACAGTATTGTTACTGGCCACAAGTGTTCAGGTTTTTGGACAAGGGGACATGCTGCCGGATAATATCAATTCATGCCGGGCAGATAGTGTTTTGATTTCAGCAAACCCAATCTATGATTCTTATCTTTGGAACACAGGGGACACAACAAGTTCATTATGGGCTTTTAGCGAGGGGAAATATTGGCTTGACACAGATATCGGAGATACATTGTTTTATTCGGATACCACTTGGTTAACAATTGTTGATGTAAGCATCGTGCAATCGGATACTGCAATAAATTGTGGCGATACCATTCTGATCAGTATTGATGATCCCTATTTTGATTGCCTTTGGGTACCGGGGGACACACTCACGGACTCCCTTCATGTTTTCCCGCGCGACAATACGACCTATTACGCAAATGTGACCGATCCCAATTCAACCGACAATTTCTGTACCGATAGCATCGAAGTGGAAGTAACCCCAATTATTGTATTGGACACCCTTATCCAAAATACCATGGGATGCCCCGGTGAAAACAAAGCAAGCCTGGAATTACAGGTCTCAGGTGGTTTTGCACCGCCTTATGTCTATGAGTACTCTGAAGGAATTGCCGATTACGATGACCCGAACATGGTGATAAAGGTCAAAGACGGTGAATTTCAATATGTGGTTACCGATACCCTGGGCTGTACATTAAAAGGTGATTACAATGTAAAGGCCTATGGTATCCCGGAAGTGGAATTGGTTACCGATCCGGCAGATACGATATACCGGCAAAGACCATATATAAATTTCACATATGAAAATACGACATATGATTCGTTGGGAACAGATACATTTTTCATTAACACTTTTTCCTGGGACTTTGGCGATGGGGGAACTTCTTTTGTCAGCCCTGTAAACCACACCTATTCAGACGAAGGGACTTACCCTGTTGTTTTTTCTTTTGACACGTATTATGGCTGTAAAGCCGAAGATAGTATTACAATTGTTGTAAAGCCTGTAAAATTCAAGATACCGAGTGCTTTTACCCCCAATGGGGACGGGATAAACGAAAAATTCATCATAACCTATGATACGGGCAGCGACAGCGATGGAGGTAATGACCCCGCATACAAGTTTGGCGAAAACGATGACCCTATCAATATCAATGATTTTTACAATTCCAATACACTTATTATATTTAACCGTTGGGGGCAAAAAGTGTATGAAATGGCCAATTACACGAATGATTGGGATGGCGACAATCTTGTGGACGGGACCTATTTCTACATCCTGGTTTGTGAGGGCGAACATGGAAAGGACGTGTTCAAAGGCTCGGTGCAGATCGTAACAGGTGGAAGATAAATGAATTATTTCTTTTTTGCTCCTTTCATTTATTTAATTAATTTTGTGCGTCTCATCTCCCCAATTGGGAAGATGAAAAACCAAAACCAAGGGGTTAAATTTTCTATTTAGTTCTTGAACCAATTATTTGTTATGATGTATTTATGGAAAACCATTATGCTGAAATTTTTATTTGTTTTGTTACTTGGTAATTTCATAGTAACACCTGTTAAAAGCCAAACCCTAAAAATCCTGCCCATAGGGAATTCCATAACACAGCTTGACAACCAGCATTACAGTTACCGCTATAAGCTCTGGAAAAAACTTATTGATGATGGGGTTGATTTTGATTTCGTGGGTTCCATGACCGATCACTATAATTGTGGAACGCCAACTTTTCCGGACTATAACGGCCATACATTTGATACAGACCATGAAGGCCATTGGGGCTGGCGGTGCGATGAGGTTATCAATGGTGGAAACTCCAGCAATTGTAAGGGAACTGGGCACTTGTCAACATGGCTTGGCAGTTACACGCCCGACATTGCCCTCATCCATCTTGGCACGAACGATATGGTACAAGGGCAATCTGTCACCGGGACAATCAATGAACTAAAGGACATTATAAATATTTTGAGAGCTGATAACCCCAATGTGATCATCCTCCTTGCAAAACTAATTCCTGCCAATGAATCTTTATATCCCACCTGGGCTTCGAGGATCCCTTTGTTAAATGCCGAAATCCCTTCAATAGCCACGGATATGCAGGATGAAAATTCCCCAATTGTCATTGTTGACCAGTTTTCAGGCTTTGACCCAACAACCGATACGTTCGACGGCGTTCACACCAATTCCCTGGGAGAAGAAAAAATGGCCCAGAAATGGTTCGATGCCATTCAAACTGCAGTGGGAAGCGGCTTTGGCCTCAACATCAAAACCTATCTCGAAGGTCCCTATAACGGAAGTCAAATGAATACTACCCTTATGGCAAATATTCCACTTCAACAGCCTTTTAATGTCGGGCCATGGAATTACACAGGAACAGAATCTGTTGAAGCCCTTCCAACCGCAAATATTGTTGACTGGGTTCTTGTGGAACTCCGGGACGCACCTGATGTTGCCTCCGCCAACGAATCTACACAACTTATAAGAAAAGCCGGATTTCTGCTTAGCAATGGCTTCATCGTTGACCTGGATGGGATTTCAGAACTTTCATTTAATACGAATATTTTAAACCAATTGTTTGTGGTTATTTATCATCAAAACCATCTGCCCATTTTGACAGAAAATGCACTGACCGAAAGTAACGGAACTTACTCTTACGATTTTAGTACAGCATTGAGCCAGGCATATGGAGATTCACAAAATGATTTGGGCAACTCGGTTTTTGGAATGATTGCAGGTGATTTCAATGCGGATGGTGTGATTGACCCGGATGACATTTCGGTTGACTGGAGTTTACAAACGGGCTTAAAAGGATATTATCAGTCAGATGTGAACTTGAATTCCAATGTGGACAATTCAGATAAAAATATTTTTTGGTATAAAAACAAGGGATTGTCCTCAAACCTGCCCTAACGCAAATTATTTCACATAACCCCTTTCACCGAATATGGCACTCCCTACCCTTATCATCGTGCTTCCCTCCTCAATCGCAATTTCATAATCACCCGACATCCCCATCGAAATTTCCTTAAAGCTTTCCTGGTTGGCAAAAAAGCTTGATTTCAAGTTTGTGAAAATATTTTTCAGGTTCCTGAATTCGTTTCTGACAATTTCCAAATCAGAAGTGTAAGTTGCCATTCCCATTACACCACAGATCAGGATATTGTTCAATTCCCCAAATTCCTTTAAATCCAAGATACCGGAAACCTCCTCAAGGTCAAATCCAAACTTTGTTGCTTCGGTTGCAATATGGAATTGGAACAAACAATTAATCACCCTGTCATTTCTTATTGCTTGTTTATTGATTTCCTTCAGCAACTTAAAACTATCCACACCATGGATAAGCGAAACAAAAGGGGCAATGTACTTCACTTTATTGGTTTGCATATGTCCGATAAAATGCCATTCGATGTCCTTTGGCAGTTCCGAGTATTTCCGGCTTAGCTCCTGGGCCTTGTTCTCCCCAAAAACACGAAACCCGGTATCATAAGCTTCAAGGATGTCCTCATTGGGTTTGGTTTTCGAAACCGCTACCAACTTAACACTTGGAGGTAAGTTCCCTAATAATTCCGATAAATTCCCTGCAATATCCATAACAAATTATTGACACACAAAACTACAAAAGAAGTAGCACATTAAAAAAACAATAAAATTAATTTGTTCAAATGATAATTTTTATACTTTTGCACCTCCCAAAAGGGAAGCAGGTTCTTTGAAGATATTATTTCAAAATTAATTCACATTTAGAACACCCGGAGAGGTGGGTGAGTGGCTGAAACCACCAGTTTGCTAAACTGGCGTACTTTGCAAAGGGTACCGGGGGTTCGAATCCCCCTCTCTCCGCACTTATCCTCCGAAGCCCAATGGGCGTAGGTGGATTGGAATTTGTTTTTTGATTTATTGGGGTTTATCATATTCGGGGTATAGCGTAGTCCGGTTAGCGCGCCTGCTTTGGGAGCAGGAGGTCGCAGGTTCGAATCCTGCTACCCCGACTGACAAAAGCCCGCATCTCTCTGATCTGCGCTTTTTTGTTTCAATACACCATCCCATTAACAATTTCCTGTTAAAAACCCCGTTCAAATTAAAGTTGGTTTACATATTGATGTAAGCTACTTTTGTATTCCAAATGAATATATCGAACATGAAGAATTATTTCCTGCTTATCCTGTTTGTTGTGGCGCTGAAATCCTTTGCCGCTGCCCCTGAAAAAAAGATTTCAAGCCCGGATGGTATTTACCATCCCGATTTTTCCCCCGACACCGCATTGATAAAAGATTCCACCCGTGTTTGGTTCATGGGCGCCAATGGACATTTTAACCTGAACCAGGTGAGTTTTGCCAATTGGGCCGAAGGTGGCGAAAGCACGCTGGCCGGAAATGTGTTCGGGGTTTTCAAGGCCACGTATTTAAAAAAGAAATTCAAGGCGGACAACTATTTGCTGATGGCCTATGGAATTACCTGGAACGGTGAACAGGGCGTTAGAAAGACAGATGACAAAATCGAGGTTGGGACTGCCGTAGGTTACGAAGTTTTTGAAAATTGGTACTATTCCCTGATCGCAAACCTCAAATCACAATTTTCGGATGGTTACAAATATCCCGATGACAGCACATTGGTTTCCACCTTTCTGGCACCGGCCAATTTCCTGCTCTCATTGGGCATGGAATACAAACCCAATAAGTTTACTTCTGTTTTTATCTCCCCGGCCAGTGGGAAGTTCATTTTTGTGGCCAACCAGGAGCTTGCCGACAAAGGTGCTTTTGGCGTGACCCCCGCTGTGAGGGATTCCCTTGGGAACGTGCTGATCCCAGGTTCGGACTACAAAGCAAAATTCGGGTTCAACTTTATCCTGAACTATCACAAGGATATCATGAAAAACGTAAACCTTTCTTCCAAACTGAACCTCCATAACAATTATATGGACGAAAACATTGATAACCGTTGGAACGTTGACGTGGATTGGGAAACAGCTTTCAATTTCAAAATAAACAGCTTTCTGTCCTCCATGATCTATATGCACTTTTTGTATGACCATGACATTAAAATCCCCCAATATGAAAAAACCGATGGGATAAAAACCCAGGTAGGTGCCGGTCCGCGTTTGCAGATGAAACAGAATTTCGGGATCGGGGTTTCCATCAAGGTATAATTTCCATTGGGCCATCCATATCCATTTTCAATCCTGATTGTGCTTTTTACAGGTTTTACTTTCAACAAAAACATTGGACATGAACAAAATTAAGGAAGCGGCAAAAGTCATCAAAGAATCCAACTACACCTTTGCTTTCACAGGTGCCGGCATTTCTGTAGAAAGTGGCATCCCTCCTTTCCGGGGCGAAAATGGCATCTGGGGGAAATACGACCCAAAGGTTTTAGAGTTGGGGTTTTTCCATCAAAACCCGGAAGAATCATGGAAGGTGATAAGGGAAATATTTTATGGATATTTTGGGAAATCGCTTCCCAACAAATCCCATTTTATATTGGCGGAAATGGAAGGTAAAAACCTGCTACAAAGCATCGTGACACAAAATATCGACAACCTGCACCAGGAAGCCGGAAGCCGGGTAGTCCATGAATTTCACGGGAACATGAAAAAACTTTTGTGCACAAAATGTGGAAAACATCATGATGTCATGAAAATAAACCTGGAAAAACTTCCACCCCAATGTGAAAATTGCAAAAGTTTATTGAAACCCGATTTTATCTTTTTTGGCGAAGGGATCCCTCCCGGTGCTTACAAAAAATCGATGGAAGCAGCCCTAAAAGCGGAAGTGGTTTTGGTAATTGGCACAACGGGCGAAGTGATGCCGGCAGCACAAATTCCGTATATTGCCAAACAAAACGGGGCAAAAATAATCGAGGTAAACACAAAGCCATCCAATTACACGGCTTCCATAACAGATATTTACCTCGATGGGAAAGCAACGGAAGTGATGGGGGAATTGAGGGGTGCAATAAATATGCAATAAGTATGCAATAAGCGCCCACGCTTATTTGCCTGATAAAGAACTTCGACACATGGTACATTATAAAAAATATTGCTTGAACCTGTTGGTGCTGGTGCTTCTTGTTGTTTCGCAAACCGTTCACGGCCAATTGCTTTTCAATAACCATCAAAACTCCATAAGCCCGGTGGTCCTAAAAGATGAAACGAAGAAAACCTTTGCATTCCCATGGGCCGGAGGGATGAATTCCTGCCAGTTCAACGAAATCGACCTCGACCTCGACGGCATTAAAGACCTGTTGGTGTTCGACCGGAACGGCAACCGTATTATGACTTTCCTTAATGGTGGCACAGACGGACAGGTGGATTACACATATGCCCCGGAGTATGCCCAAAAATTCCCCGGGTTATTCGATTGGGTAATCCTGGCCGATTACAATATGGACGGCAAGGACGACATCTTCACTTACTCTCCGGGATGGGCCGGAATGAAAGTCTATAAAAACACATCAGGCCCGGAACTTGAATTCACCGTGGAAGTGGAACCCTTTCTGAAATCGCTTCAGGGCGGCGGTTATGTGAATATCCTGGTGACCTATGCCGATTACCCCGGGATTTCGGACATTGACAATGACGGCGACCTCGATATCCTCACATTCTGGGGCTTGGGTTCTTTTGTGGAAATGCACAAAAATATGTCCATGGAAAAATACGGCATCCCCGACTCCCTGGATTTTGAAGAAATCACTTCCTGTTGGGGCCATTTTGCCGAAAATGACGAATCCAACGAAATCTATCTTGATACCTGCAACA
>JAJRTT010000572.1 GCA_024278155.1 Bacteroidota bacterium
CAGATAACAACTTCTGCCGTATTTTCATCTTTCTTTATGTATTCCAGAATGGAATTGATCAATTCGTCTGCCTCCTGAAAAGTTTTGTTCATTTTCCAGTTTCCGGCCACTATTTGTTTTCTCATATCGGTTTTTGATTTTATTTCAATTGCTCATATTATTCATTTCCCACAAAGGTAAAAAAACCCTGTAATCATTCCCCTACATAATCTTTTTCAAATTCATCGAAACCGGGAAAATCATTGTAATGCCATTTGCCCAAAACCACCGCATCCTTCAGCAAGACCAATCCGGGATTGGAACGGATCATCGCCTGAAGCGAAACATCATCGGTAAAACAATAATCAAAGTACAAATGGTTCTTTACAACAAAAGCCTCAACCCCATCGGGCAAACTACTGGTCAGCATTACAAAGGAGTACCCCTTCTCTTGGCAAGATGTGGCAAAATCCCGGACTTCTCCGATTTTCGACAAATCTGTTTTTGACAGATCATAGGCCACCAGCATGAACTGATAACCCGGGTTTTCGATAATTTCGGCGGTCACATCGTTTCCGTCAGCATCCTCGATCATCAGGTTGGTGGTCTTGGGATTGGGATCGACCACCCTTTGGCCCACAAATTCCCATTGGCTCATCCATACCGAATCATCAAAAGGATAATCGGGCGACAGGTATTCCTTTTCCACCCCTGTTTGGATGTTCTTGTATTTCAGGAAATACTGAAGAGGTAATTTATCTTTCTGCGCCATACGGTTCCCAACTTTCCATTCCCTGAAATCGACCATTGGCAGATGCCTGATATTGTAAATTTCGAAGGAGACAAACCCGATAACAAATACGAAGGCCAAAACATACTCAGCTTTAATCGAAAACCAGGGCTTCAACTTATTCTGTGCGAACAATGCCACCATCAGGAAAGCCAATATCAGGAGGTTCTTATAAAATGTTTGCCAGTTGCTGATAATTATCGCACTTCCAAAACAGCCACAATCCGGGACCGGGTCGTACAAAGCATCATTGATGGTGGTTATGGTAAAGAACACCATCATCAACAATGTGAGCCAAAGGGTCAAGCGTATCTTCACATTGAAAAGCAGCATCAACCCCAACACAAATTCGGCGGCGTTCATAACAACCGACAACGGGAGTGCCATTGGAAAGGCCCAATCGGTTCCGTAGGCGATGAAATAATCAACAATGCGGTATTCCGTGCCAATCGGGTCAACACCTTTTACAAATCCCGAAAAAACAAACAAAGCACCAAGTAAAACCCGGCTGATGTGGGCTTGCGATGCGGTAAACTTTTTACGGTAAACAATGGCAAGTACAATCCCTGCAACAAGGACGGCGAGAAAAGAAGAATTAAAACCTTCCATGAACCTTATCATGTACCCGGTAAGCCCAAGCACGATCAAAAATATCCAGCCTAAATATTTATTTTGGGTTTCAGTCATCAATTATCATTAGCATTTTGTTCGGCCTCCTCCAACTTGATCAAGGCGAAAAGGGAGTAGTTGACAATATCCGCATAATTGGCATCCAGGCCTTCCGATACCATTGTTTTCCCTTCATTGTCCTCAATTTGTTTGATGCGCAAAAGTTTCATAAGGATAATATCCGTCAACGAACTGATGCGCATGTTCCTCCAGGCTTCGCCATAATCATGGTTTTTGTTTTCCATGAGGGCCTTGGATTCGTAAATGTGTTTTTCATACAACTCGATTACGCTGGATTCATCCATTTCAATGTTATTGCCAACCCCGAGTTCCAGCTGGATCAACGCCATGACCGAATAATTGACGATCCCGATAAACTCCGGCTTCACCCCTTCGTCAACCCTTTGGGCCTTCATTCGTTCGATGCTGCGGATCCGGTTGGCCTTGATGTAAATCTGGTCGGTGAGCGATGTGGTGCGCAAAATCCGCCAGGAGGTGCCATAATCTTTCATTTTTTCCTGAAAAACCTCACGGCAGGTATTTATGGCTTTTTCAAATTGTTTAGACGTTTTATCCATTTGCCGAACTTTTCGATATGAAGCAACAAAAATAGAATGATTATGTTTGCCCATGCTTTTTATGTGGAAAAATAATTAACAAAATCGTAAATTTGCCTTTTAATTGCATGGACGAAAATATATGTCGAAAAAGAACAAAAGATAATGCAAAACCAATTTCAGCTTAAAAACAGAACCATCACCCTCGAAAAACCCCTCGTAATGGGGATTTTGAACCTTACGCCCGATTCGTTTTACGATGGCGGCTTTTACAAGGACGAAAAGGGGTTTCTTTCAAAGGTGGAAAAAATGCTTGAAGAAGGGGCCGGGATTATCGACATCGGTGCGGTTTCCACACGACCGGGGGCGGAAGATGTGATACTGGAAGATGAAACCAGGAGGTTGGTTCCGGCCATAAAAAAAATCGCACAAGAATTTCCCGAAGCTATTCTTTCCGTTGACACACACAGAAGCGAAGTTGCCAAAGATGCAATCGGGGCCGGGGCGCATATCATCAACGATATTTCGGGCGGGGTTTTCGATGCCGAAATGTTCGGGGCAATTGCAGAATTGCAAGTCCCCTACATCCTGATGCACATAAAAGGAACCCCGAAAAACATGCAATTGAGCCCAAAATATGCAGATGTTGTTCATGAGATCACGGGCTTTTTCAAGAACCAGATATCAAAGCTAAATGACCTCGGTGTCACAGAAAATATCATCCTTGACCCCGGATTCGGTTTTGGAAAAACACTTGAAGACAATTATGCCCTTTTAAGGAGCCTTTCCTCTTTCAAAGAACTTGGGTATCCATTGCTGGCAGGTGTTTCAAGAAAATCAATG
>JAJRTT010000573.1 GCA_024278155.1 Bacteroidota bacterium
CCGTATTGTCGTTCAAAATCGTGACAATATAGGTCCCGGTTTCCAGGAAACCCAAATCGAGGTTTTCTTCACCGATCAGATTTACATCAATGATTTCTTTGCCGAACACCTCTTTCCCCGAAATATCATAAACCGACAAATCCAAACTCTTTGACTTAAATTGTGAAAGGTCGATTTGTACATTTCCTTCACACGGGTTTGGATAGATCTCAAAGCTGGAAATAGGTTGCAATTCATTGGTCCCAAAGGGAGTAAGGTCAATGAAATTGATAACATGGCTTCCCCAATTACAAACTGCGAGATAGTTGTCTTTTCCAATGCACATCCCAAAAGGACGGTTATTGTCGTTGCTTATCATGTATTTCCAATCAAGGGCATGCGAGGCTTTATAAACAGGTTCATTGCCCCATAGGGTATCATTGCTGCCCGACCAGCTTGATAAATAATAATCCCCATTGGGGTTCATAACTATCCCTTCCAACCAACCTGTGTGGTAAAACATTGTGGTGAAGTTTCCGCCTTCAGGCGATATTGCCGCCACATAGGAAATATTGGACTTGCTTATCGTGAACATTATTTGGTCATCAATCCCGTTGTAGCAAATCCCGATGGGCTTGTTGATATTGGTCACAAAATCTTCAAATGTCTGCGACTGTATATTGTATTTGTATATTTTCAGGTTTTCGCTATCGGTGATGTACAGGTTCCCTTTATTGTCCGTGGTGACCAAGTCAATTTGGATCTTTCCCGATCCAATTTCCACATCCACTACTTTTTCACCTGTGTTCATGTCGATGCCCAGTAGGTACGAGGGCTGGTTTCCTCCGTATAAATCTTTATTGTTAAGGACATAAAGCGTGTCGCCCACCTGACATATCCCACCCGGAAGATCAAGGTCGGAATAAAAGTTTTGGGTAACCTCGCCGGTTGAATTCAGTTTAAGGATATAACCGGGATAATCCACATCTGCCCAGTTCGAAACATAGTATTCTTCACTTTGCGAATCATAAATAATATCGGTCGGGTAGGAGAGCGTATCCTGGGAGATTGCAAAAACAGGGACGAAAAGGGCTACGAATATTAGGTGAGGAAAATGCTTCATGATGAAAAATTATTAGTTGTCATTTTTGTGCAAATATATAAATTCCCAAGCTTCATAAGGTGTGGTATTTATTATTTTCTTTCTTGTTGAAACTTATTGAACACGTGAATTGTCAGTATTCATGAAACAAAAAAGCGCAAATTAATAAAGTGAAAATATTTTTGGTTTAGGATTATTTGTTTAATTTGCACCAAAATTGGAAATCAATTAGTGGATGAAAATTAAAGTAGGCTTCGGGTTTGATGTGCATAAATTGGAGAAAAATATCGAATTATGGCTGGGTGGCATTCAAGTGCCCTCCGGGTTGGGGGCAGTTGGCCATTCCGATGCCGATGTGTTGATCCATTCTATTTGTGATGCACTGCTCGGTGCTTCCAATCAAAGGGATATCGGATATCATTTCCCTGATACGGATGAGGCCAATAAAGATATAGACAGCAAGATCCTTCTTGCTAAAGTGGTTGAGATGCTTAGGGAAAAGAAGTACATAATAAATAATATAGATGTTACGGTAAGCCTTGAAAAACCAAAGATTTCTGAATTTATCCCCGCCATGAAAAAAACCCTTTCTCAAACAATGGGCATTTCCGAACTGGACATTTCCATAAAAGCCACAACCACTGAAAAATTGGGTTTCACGGGCCGCAAAGAAGGTGTGGCGTCCTATTGTGTGGCTTTGGTGAAGAAGGCTTAGCCTAACTTAGAATTCTTGCTGTTTTCCATGGAATTTGTTGTTTTAAAAATGGGTTAAGGGTTCATGAAGTTAAAAGCCAATGAAGTTATGGGTTATATGTTGTTTAATTGTACTATTAATCCTGTCAAGTAATTAACCTTTAACGCTTAACTCCCAACGTGGACAAGCCACAATAGTTTTGACAGGATTAACAAGATTAGCAAGATTAACAGGATGTACCTTACTTCGTAAAACAAAATGTCTTGCCAAAAAAAGCACTCCCGTACGTACGGGATCAGAAATGAGATACTAATGTTTAACATGCAAAATATTTGGATATCCCAATTTTTCCAACATATTAAACACCAAATTACATAACGGGTTATTTCACCTCAAAATTAAACATCTCCCTATCCTCGATAAACCCAACCAACCTGTCCCCGATTTTTACCGGCCCGACCCCAACAGGTGTTCCCGTGAAAACAAGGTCTCCCATCCGTAGCATTACGAATTGCGATACATAGGAAACGATATCTTCCATATTGAAAATCATATCCGAAGAAACACCTTGTTGGACGATTTTACCGTTTTTCTCCAAATGAAAATGGATATTGTCCTTGTCCTTTAGTTTTGTTACAGGGAAAATTTCACTTACGGGGGCTGAGTCGGTAAAAGCCTTTGCAATCTCCCATGGAAGCCCTTTTTCCTTGCATTCCCTTTGCAGGTCGCGGGCCGTAAAATCAATGCCCAGGCCTACTTCCCCGTAATAACTGTCGGCAAATTCCTTTCGGATGTGTTTTCCGTTCCGGGTGATCTTGAAAACCAGTTCCACCTCATAATGGATTTCCTTTGAAAAAGGGGGATAATAGAAAGGACGGTTTTTTGTGAGCAAAGCGGTTTCCGGTTTCATGAAAAACACAGGTTTTTTCGGGACCGGGCTTTTCATCTCTTTGGCATGGTCGATATAATTTCTTCCGATACAGATTATTTTCATAAGACAGATATTTTGATTTTATGTTATTTCTTGATTAAACGTTTTGTTGCTATAAGCTTAGCCTTCAAATTAACGAAAATGACAATATTTTGTTAAATAAATAACAATAATCCCTATTCCCATTTTGAGAATTCGATCTTTGAATCCCTCGAACTTCAGAGTACAAAAATATTAACAATTTTCGGTTGATAACCCTTTTATTTAATTGGATAATGTTGATAACTAAATACGTTTTATAGTGTAGGGAAAGCTGTTTAATAATATACTTTTGGAACATGGTTGAACAACAAAACACAAGCGGTAATATTGCTGGTAATCAGGATAAAGTAAAAAGAAGGCTTCAAAAAAACCAATTGGCGACAGCCTTTATGGAACATGGACGTGTGCCTCCACAGGCTGTTGACCTTGAAGAAGCCGTCCTTGGTTCGGTGATGCTCGAAAAGGATGCCCTGTCCACGGTTATCGATGCGTTGAGCCCTGAGGCTTTTTATAAGGAAAGCCATCAAAGGATATTTGCCGCTGTCCATCGTTTGTTCACCAAATCGGAACCGGTGGATATTTTAACGGTTACTTCCGAATTGAAATCCAGTGGTGAATTGGAGCTTGTGGGAGGGGCTTATTATATCACACAATTGACCAACCGTGTGGCATCTACCGCAAACATTGAATTTCATGCCCGCATCATTACGCAAAAATATATCCAAAGGGAATTGATCAGGATTTCTTCCTCCATTATCAAAGATGCCTTTGAAGAGACTACCGATGTATTCGAATTGCTTGATAAAGCGGAACAAAGCCTTTTTTCCGTCAGCGAAAAGAATTTCAGGAGGGATTATGACAGCATGCAGGTTTTGGTGAGCCAGGCCATTAAAGATATAGCATCGGCCCGAGAGCACGAGGGCAATATGCGCGGTGTCCCTTCGGGGTTTACAAATGTTGACCGTATAACAGCAGGTTGGCAAAAGTCTGATTTGGTTATCCTTGCGGCCCGTCCGGGTATGGGTAAAACGGCTTTTGTACTTACCATGGCAAGGAATATTGCGGTCGATTTTAATAAACCGGTTGCTTTTTTCTCCCTTGAGATGTCTTCGGTTCAATTGGTTACACGTTTGATTTCAAGTGAAAGTGAACTGCCGGCAGATAAACTGAAGAAAGGGAACCTTGAAAATTATGAGTGGGAACAATTGAATTCAAAAATAAATAATTTGATTGAAGCTCCCCTCTATATTGATGATACGCCCGCTTTGTCCATTTTTGAGTTGAGGGCGAAATGCAGGAGGTTAAAGGCC
>JAJRTT010000055.1 GCA_024278155.1 Bacteroidota bacterium
CCGCCTGAAAAAAAGGATGGGAGAGGGGATGACCTCTGAAATACAGGATTTGTTGAAAAAGGGTGTTGCCCCCGGTCAATTAAAATTTTATGGATTGGAATACAAATTCCTTACACAATATGAATTGGGCGAAATTTCAAAAGAAGAGATGTCCCGTTTATTGAACACGGCCATCCACCAGTTTGCCAAACGCCAGATGACCTGGTTCAGGAGAATGGAAAAAAAAGGGCATAAAATCCATTGGATAGATGGAAACCTACCCATGGAAAAGAAAATCGAAGTTGCTTTGAGGATTGTCCAAAATGAACAATAAAAAATTACTTGTTATTGCTGGGTTTTTATATCAAATGAAATCGTGCTCAAACTGGGGTCAACCTGATTGTCCAGTGACACGATTTTCATTAATCCCATTTTCCCCGATTCCGCAATAAAAGCAAAAACGCTTCCCACATGCATTCCACCGGTGATTTCTGCTTCCACGAGGCGGGTTAAATCTGCCCCATTGGCCAGGATAAATATTTGGGAACTTGTGTTTATGGCATCAAAATCGGCAGCACTGATCACCGTTTCCTTAACACGGGTGGCGGCACGGTGGTTCCATTGGCTTTCAATTGTCGGGTATGGGTTTAACACACCATTATCATCGGGCGACATAATCGACATTTGCAATGAATTGCTATCAAAGAAAACCCAGTCGATATAGGTGGAATTGGTATCAATTTCCGTCATGCTAAATACCATACCACTGTCAACTGCAAAAAAATTAGGGCTGTCAAAACCATAGGGGCCAAATTCAACCCCTTCATAAACTTCAATATCGCTAAGCATTTCCACCGTTGTAACCCGTAAGTTCAGGCTGCTGGAATTTTCGTTCACATCACTTAATGTAAACGTCCAATCTTCGTTGCCCACCTGATCCGATGCCTTGAATATCTTGTCAAAAGTAAAAGTCAGATTACTGAATACCGTATCCCATTTTACCGGACTGGTTTCAAATGTCCTAACGATAGTCAATTTTTTTAGGTTTTTCTCCGAATTCGATTTTGCCGAAATCCCGATAATAAAATCATCGTTCACGGTAACCGTGGTATCTCCATTCACATACTGCATCCCTGTGCTGGCATGTGTTCCGGCCTTAAAAGCCATTGTCGGAGGATCATTGTTTTCCGCTTCTTTGTTGCACGAAAAAATCATCATGCTTGCGATCAGGACGAGTGCGCTTGGAAAATATTTTTTGTTCATCTGGATATTATCTTAAATACCTGAATTGAAATACTTGAATTATTTCCAATTATACGCCCATTTCCGATTTTTGTTCAAAAAAAAAGGGCCATTGTTAAATGGCCCTTAAAAACTCTTATTACATTTACTTAATTCGCAACTTTCACGTCAATGTTCATGCGGTCACCTTTTTGGTCGAAATTATTGATTCTAATGTATCCCCTTTTACCGTTAACGGTTTCAAAAAGCAATACATCATCGATCGATAGGTTGTTCACTTCATTTGTGTTTCCCGTTAATTCAGGAAATGCATAAATAACCCCAATGGCATCAAATTCAGTTGCATCAATTGCGGCCATTTCGATTTTCGTGTCGTTAAAAGTTGTCCAATTGACGCCATTGGGATCTGTAAGATCAAAAACACTCTTGACATTATCTGAAGAAGGGGCCCCAATTGTATTTTGGGTAGTAGTCCCTTTAAAGAAAGCAAAGTCAATAGCTTCCTGATTATTCGTAGCATCACCTATTTTGTAGAGTGTTTGGGTAGATGTAGCATAAAAGCTTCCGTATTCGGCATCGTTCCACGAACCCATTTTAATTCCCAGTTTCGTGCTAACGGTTGGCTGAATTTCATTTATTGTAATATTGAAGGCAATTTCTTTGCTCAGTCCGTCTTTGTCGGTGATTTTGGCCGACAACCTAGTTTCGCCTGCATTATCGAACGAAATGGAATAATCCGCAGTAAAAGAAGATTCATTGAAACTTGAATCCACTAAGACCTGTGGTATGTTGTTGGTTGTCAAGACCATTTTGAAACTTGTAAGGTTTTTGCCGGAAGTTGGATTTTCAAGGGCAATTATCCCCACTAAAATATCTTCACCCTCGTTAATGGTGACATCTGCTGATGTGAAACCTGCTTCACCTTTAAAACTAATTGTAGGGGTCAGGTCTTTGGGTTCTTCGGTTTCATCCTTTTTACACGAGGAAAACAACATCCCTGCTACGAGGAACAATCCTAATAAATAAGTTAATTTTTTCATTTTTGATTTTTTACATTTAATAATTAATAGATAAACTCGATTTTTAAACATGGCGCAAAAGTAATAAAAATAAAGAGAAAACGCCCAATCTTTTTATAGTTCCATAATTCCGCAAGGAAGTATAAATAACTAACTGTAAGTTGTTGATAAATAAGACCTGCAATCACTTGCAGTTCCCGTGTTTTTTCACCTATTTAGGTGAATGAACAAAAACACAAAAGCAAATGCAACGCCTTTTGGCGGAACCCACCTAACCCATAGTATAGTAGGTTAATTCCGG
>JAJRTT010000056.1 GCA_024278155.1 Bacteroidota bacterium
AGCAAGGAACTCCATATCGGGAAAATCAAGGTTAAAGATGCCGATATCGATTTCCTTGTCAACAATTCCCTTAAAACCGACAAGCCGGAAACCACGAAGGGCATGGCCAATATTTTTTCAAAAAAAATCAAAGGTGCCTCAATAGGTGAAATTGTCCTTAAGAATATCAATATCACGGTTTCCGACATACAAAAAGAAGACGAACCTTTTTTAAAGCTCAATTCGCTTTCTGTTTCGATCAAGGGGGTAAACGTGGATTCCACCACAATAAACAATTCCGTTCCCGCTACCTATCACAGTATGACTTTACAAACAAAGGAGTTTGCTTACAGTGCACCTGAGTTCTACTCCATCATTTGTTCAGGTTTGGACTTCAATATGGGGGACAGCACCTTGAAGATTTCGGAGTTCCAGCTAAAACCAAAATACAGCAAGGCGGGTTTCGATAAACGGACACCTTACGAAACCGACCTTTTCGACATCAAGACAAAGGCCATCATCATAAACCGGATAGGTGTTTTGGGCTTTCTTTCCAGCAAGGGGCTCAATATCCCTTCATTGGAAATTATTAATCCCGACATTGATATCTACCGGAACAAACGCATAGTGGATGCTCCCTATAAATACAAACCCCTACTGGTAACTTTGATAAAAAAAATCCCGGTACCAATTTTACTTGATACGTTAAAAATCAAGAGTGGAAACCTTGTTTATGGCGAATTGCACAATCATCGTGACAAACCGGGAGAAATCGAATTCAGCAAACTGAACATGAATGCTTACAATATCACGAACCGGGAAGAACAAATCGCCCTTCACCCTGATTTCCGTTTAGACGTAAATGCCCTTTTTATGGGAAATGCAAAGATCCAGATAGATTTCAGCTTTGACCAAAGCAAGGCAAATGATTTTTTCACGGTAAAAGGTGAAATGGGGAGTATAGATGCAACTGAAATCAACCGGGTATCGGAATCAATGATGATGGTGAAGATAAAGTCGGGCGATATACACAAGACATCTTTTCGTTTTACGGCCAACAACGATCAAAGCAACGGGGAATTGGTCATGGATTATGAAGACCTGAAGATAGAAGTGATGAAAACAGATTCAATGAAAAGCCATAAAGCGCTGTCCGCAATCGCAAATGGGGTGATGAACAACAACAACATACCAGGGAAAAAGAAATACAAAACAGGGCTAATCCATTTCAGCAGGGACAAAAACAAAGCCATCCCAAATTACCTGTGGAAAAGCATCCAATCAGGCTTGGTGTCCATAATTGCCCCTATGGCCGAAAGCAAAGACCAAAAGAAAATCCAACAAGCCAAAAAGGGACAAGAAAAAGAAATGAAGAAAAAGAAGAGAAAAAACAAAAAGGGAATTAGGCACTTTGCCCTTAATTGTTAACAAAAGCTTAAAACTAACACATTACACCTAATATCATTTTTCTTATATTTGCCATCCTTTTTTCCCTAACAATAAAATTTGGAATAATTAAAACATCATAAACTTCAATTAAATCTATTCATTAAAAAACAATTATTATGAAAAAAACGAAACGAAGTAAGTCCGTATGGACAAAACTCTTTCTGTTGTCGCTCGTGGCAATGGTATTTATGAACTTTTCCGGTTTTGGGCAGGCAACTGACCTCATCATATCGGAATACATTGAAGGCTCAAGTAACAACAAGGCCCTCGAAGTCTATAACGGTACAGGTGCGGTTGTCGATCTGACCTTGTACAGGTTTGTAAGGTACAACAATGGCGGGACTGGTACTCCTAGCGGGACTTTCAGCTTTATCGGAACACTTGCTGACGGCGCTGTTTATGTTATAGCAAACCCAACAGCAGATGCAGCTATCATGGCTGTTGCCGATACTACGAGCACAATTACCTATTTCAATGGCGATGATTATATCGCACTTGAAAAAGACATGGCCGGAACCTGGACAGTTATGGATGTGATAGGTGTTTTGGGAGAAGACCCGGGTAGTTGCTGGCCGGTTGCCGATGTTGCGTGTGGGACACAAGAACACACACTGGTCAGGAAAGCAGACGTTTGCTCCCCAACAACGGATTGGGCAACTTCCGCCGGTACCAATGCCACCGATTCACAGTGGATTGTTTATGCCCAGAATGACTTTTCATATATCGGGGCACACACATCAAGCTGTAGCGGAGGCCCTATTCCTTTGGACGCCAATTTTTCTGCCGATCAAACTTCCGTGGAAGTTGGGACAACCGTAAACTTTACCGACCTTACCTCAGGAGGTACTTCACCTTATTCCTATTCATGGGATTTCAATGGAGACGGTTTTGAAGATGCAAACACTCAAAACCCTTCATACCAATACAATACAGCCGGTACTTATACAGTAAGCTTAACAGTGACCGACAATTTATCTGCGATAAACACCGAAACAAAAGTTGACTATATAACAGTTTATACCGTAACCCCGGTCTCGAATATTGCGGCATTGCGGGCAGGTGTCATTGGCGAACATTACACATTGAGCAATGAGGTCATCCTTACCTACCAACAATCGTATAGGAACCAAAAGTATATTGAAGATGCAACTGCCGCTATTATGATCGATGATAATGCAGGGACAATAACAACAATGTATGCACTTGATGACGGGATTACCGGGATAACAGGTACACTTGGGGAATACGGGAACATGATGCAGTTCATACCTCTATCCGATCCGGGCGCGGCCACTTCTTCAGGAAACACGATTACGCCCCAAACAATAACACTCAATGATCTAATAACCAACTTTGAAATGTACGAAGCCGAGCTTGTCGAAGTAATGGATGTTGCCTTTACCGATGCAGGGGGTACTTTTGCCAATGGCACCGTGTATCCCATATCAGATGGAAGCAAAGCATTATATAATTTCAGGACAACATTTTATAATGTGGACTATATTGGAGGGTTGATACCGGCAGTTGCCAGTATTGTTTGTTTGCCAAATTCAAGGACAGATGGTGAATACATAACAAGCCGTGACCTTGCCGATTTCACGACCCCGGCCAACCCGGCTACACAGTTAGCCGTAACCATGGTAAACGGAGGGACCAATCCCGATGAAAACACCAACTTTAGCGTAACCGTACAGGCACATGATGCCGGTGGCCTTCCAGCAGTTGTAAGTGGCAACGTGGATTTCACATTTACGACCAATGGCGGCGACCTTGGAACAGTTGGCTTTGTTGGAGGAACAACGGTTACGGGAACCATATTGGATGGCGATTTTGAAGTAACGGTGACCGGGGTCCAAATGGCGCCCTTCGGGACAAACGTAACGATTACAGCAACGGATGACGCAACGTTTGGCGGGCTTACCGCCGGGACAAGTGCCCCATTTGATGTATTGGAAATCCTTCCTTTTGTAACACCGGATATTATGATCACCGAAATCATGCAAAACCCATCTGCCGTAGCTGATACTGAAGGGGAATGGTTCGAGCTTTTCAACACAACTGCAAATCCTATCGACCTGAACGGATGGATCATCCGCGACAACGGTACCAACCTTGATACAATCAAGTCTTCGGTAATAGTACCAGCACAAGGATTTGTCACTTTGGGAAAAAATGCAGACCCATTGGCAAACGGTGATTACACCTGTGACTATCAATACGCTGCAGGTTTCTTCCTGGGCAACTCAAGTGATGCCATTATCTTACTAAGACCAGATAGTACATTTGTCAATATGGTGGAATGGGACAATGGCGTTGAGTTCCCCGATCCCAATGGGGCTTCCATGGTCTTTACAGGAACTGTCAACGATGACAATAACGTGGGTGCCATGTGGACAACGGCCACCTTGCGCGAACCGTCCTATGTAGGGGCAACAGGCGATCTCGGCTCCCCGGGCAGCAATGGCTCCGATCAAAATCTGGTTGTACTGATTGACATTACCGTGAACCTTGAAGGACCATATGACGCAGTTACACATGCCATGTTTACATCTCTTTTCGATGGAGGGTACATCCCAACAGCCCAACCATATGGACAGGATCCTTATTATGGGGGAACTCCTGTTTGGTTATATACAGGGACCGAATCAGTAGCTGCAGTTCCAGCTGGGGTTGTTGACTGGGTTTTGGTGCAACTGAGAGATTCTGATA
>JAJRTT010000057.1 GCA_024278155.1 Bacteroidota bacterium
AGATGGGTGTGCCACCGGACATTACAGCTTTGTTCGATTGGAACGACCTTGGCACCGATGAGGTAATTGAACGTGCCAAACAAGAATTATTAAATTCAAAATAAACTTTACACAAATAATTTTAAAAGATGAAAAAAACAACAACAGTACTATTTGTGGCTTTAATTAGCCTTGTGATATTTTCGTGCAGCACAAAAACAAAAAAGAGAACACAGCCTTAAAAGCCGAGATCGCAGAACTCAAGAAGCAAAATGCAGAATTTGCAAAAGAAGCTTATACCTTGTCGTCCGAAATTGGGGAGTACAGGAATATGCTGGAAGAAATTGATGTGAACATGGCAAGCCTTGACGAAAAGAACCATAAAGTAAAATCGATCATGACTTCCGATGCCAACGATGAAGAAGTTGACGAAGACATTTTGCTCCATATAGAACACATAAACGAATTATTGGGCAATTCAAAACACAAAGTCGTGTACATGGAGAAAAACCTGAAAAAACTCCGTAAGGTGGACAATGTGGATGAAGAACAGATCCATAAACTGGAAATGGAAGTGCGCGATATGGCACATACTATTGTTGAAAGGGACAGTGAGATTGTGGCATTGCACCAAATGGTCATCGGCGAAGGGATCGATATTGCCTATCTGACTGATGCATATAATGAACAAGCCATGTACAACGACATTTTGTTGGAGATAATCAGTACCGCTTTTTATGTGGCGGGCACCAAAAAGGAGTTAAAGGATCATGGCATACTTGACATGGAAGGTGGTTTTATCGGTATTGGCAGGGTGAAAACCCTGAACGAAAATGCCTCCCTCGAATTTATGACACCCATTGATATAGACAAGACGGATATCATTGAATTGGCAGGTAAAAAATTGGAATTGATAACCCCACACCCAATAGACAGTTATACAATAACATACGACAAAGACAAGGATATTACAATGCTGGGGATCAGCAACAAATTGCATTTCTGGCAAGAGACGAATTACCTTGCGATTGAGATTAAAGAGTAATTATAAAAAAAATGTTTAATGTTCATAATTAAAAAAGACAAAATGAAAAAAACAATTTTATTATCAGCAATGGCCATCCTATTTGGCTTGTTCACAAATTCATCTTTATTCGGGCAAAAAGCCGAAGTCGAAAAAAAGTTACAGGAATATGGTATCCCCAAAGGTATTTTTGAAGATAACCTGAAAGATGAGAATGCCAATCATTCTTTTAAAATCAAAACCACAACCATTACCGATCAGGAAACAAAAGTTGAAGTTGGGTTTTTTGACCCAACACTTCCCGATGGTGAAAGATGGGAATTAATCAGTGTAAATGGAAGCGAACCGACAAAAAAACAAATCAAGCAATTCCATAAAGAGCACAAGACAAGCGAAAACAGCGGCATGGGCGAACCGGAGGACAATGACTGGAAAATACTTGACGACAACGATTCGGAATTGGTTATCAGCTTTAGGTACCGTGAAGAAAACCTGCCTCATAAGTATAAGTTCCTTGCAAAATGTACAGGGAAAGTATTTATCGACAAGAACAACAAAAAGCTCGATAGGATGGAATTCAACAGCAACGGGCCCATGAAGGTCAAGATATTCAATGTGGACAAACTGGAAATGACGATAAAATACCAACTTGAGGAAAGCACCCAAACCTATTTGATGGAAAAAGAGGATATCGTTATGGATGCCCGTATTTTAGGTCAAACTGTTGAGGTTAAAACCATTAGTGAATTTTCGGATTACAA
Source organism: Bacteroidota bacterium (assembly GCA_024278155.1). GTDB lineage: Bacteria > Bacteroidota > Bacteroidia > Bacteroidales > JAADJA01 > JAADJA01. The sequence continues at coordinate 1,765 of JAJRTT010000057.1, forward strand.
AAAAGTGCGGTAAACACATTCATTATTTCAAAATTGATTTGAAAGGTTTACCAGTTATGATTTGGTAAACCTTTCTTACTTTTGCACAAGTTTTAGCAGAATCCAAATCTTCCTGTTTTTTTTAACAACTTAAAAATGCACAAACAAATCCTATTTTCAGTGTTCCTGGCATTTGGCCTAAATGCTTTTTCACAACAGGTCGTTTCCTTAAGCCTTGAACAGGCCATAGATTCGGCCATGGCCAATAACCAAAAAGTAAAGCAATACCAGGAAGCGGTTTTGGAAAAGGAATATATGCGAAAAGCGGCCACCGGGAATTATTCCCCACAAATAAGCCTCAATGCAGGTTACACATGGTTCAGCAAAAATTCGGAAATAAACATGTCGCAAGTAAAAGAATCGGTGGACGATGTGGCAGGAAGGTATGGGGCATTTATCGTTAAGGAACTGGGCCTTTCGGATGAGGCACAAGAAGATATCTACAACCGGATCACCACCGGGTTGGGAAAACTCCCGGCCTACAATATCGAGATCGACCAACAACAATTTCCCAACCTCAACATTTATGCTCTGCAACCCATTTTCACCGGGGGGAAAATAATTGCCGGACGCAGGGCCGCCGAAGCAGAATACGAATTGTCGCAAATTGATTTCGAGGAAAAATCGAATGAAGTTTTCAAGGAAGTGGTTACAAGATACCTTCAGGTCGCCATGCTCCGGGAAGTGGTGGAGACAAGGCAGGAGGTGGTCAACGGGATCAAACAACACGAAAGGGAGGCCAACCGGGCCGTTGAAATCGGGATGATACCGCCCCATGAAGTTTTACGGGCGCAGGTTGCAGTTGCCAATGCCGAGCGTGAAATGGACGATGACAAGAACAAACTGGAACTGGCCGGCCTTGCACTGAAAACAGCAATTGGCCTGGATGAACACTTTCAACTTGACCTCACGGACGCACTTGTTTACCGTCTTGCCTATTTGTCGCTCGATTCCCTCACAGCAAACGCAAAAGCCAACCAGCCCATTTTCAGGATGATCGATCAGAAACAGGTTTTGATCGAACAAAAACTTGCCCTGAACCGTTCCGAATTCATGCCGCAAATAGCTGCCTTTGGGCAATATGGCGTGTTCCGCGACCAGTACCCGGTTATCATGCCCCCCTTTGTGCTGGGTGTGCAGTTGAACATGAAATTATTTGGTGGTTTTAAGGAAATCAATACTTTAAAATCGAGCAGGCACTTGCAAAACCAATTGACCTTTGCCCGCGAATATGCCGATAAAGAAATCAACCTGTGGGTGAACAAAGCCTACACGGACGTAGTTAACTATCAGGAACGTTACCAGAAGTTAAAACCTACTGTGGAACTGGCAAAAAAGAACCTGGAGATAAATCAAAAACGTTTTAAAGAAGGAGTTGGGAAATCAATTGATGTGATAGATGCCGAAATGTTGTACTCAGGTGCCAAAACCGAAAGGCTCTATTCTTTGTACCAGTATTATGAAGCATTGACGGAATTGTACCTTGCAACGGGAAGGCCGGAAAAGGTTGTGGATGTTCTTACGCATTAGCTGGTTAATAATTAGTGGTTACTGGTTGCTGGAAGCTATGGAAAACAATTTGAAATTAACAAAACAAAACAAACTATGAGTTACAAAAAGTCAAGTATTTGGGAATTGTCAAGGGAAGTGGTAAAAGATGTTCGTAAAATGACGTTGAAAGAACTCCCCAGATTTGATTTGTTTGAAGAACTTTATAATTCAATCCATGCTAAAATAACCCACTTGGGCAAAAAACCAAACTTGTTTATTCAAGCTGTGGAGAGAAGATAATTGATGGCTGGCAGCTATCTACTGGTCACTAGCAGTTAGTCACCAGAAGATAATCGCTATCACAGTCTTTAAACAATTAAAACAATCAAACAATGTCAGAACTTTTAACATTCTCCTTAACTGTGTTTACAGGTTTTTTTGCGATAATGAACCCAATTGCGAACATCCCGGTTTTCTTGGGTTTGGTTGGAGACCAGGATAAACAATCGAAAAGGGCAATTGCCAAAACGGCTTCCATTACCGCATTTATCATTGTGGTATCTTCGGTAATCCTCGGGAAATATATTTTTCAACTTTTTGGGATAACAATACCTGCATTTAAGATAACCGGTGGGATACTTATTTTTTATGTGGGATTTGAAATGCTGATGTCAAAAAAATCCTCGATACATACACCCGGCAGCAAAGAGGATGACCACAGTATGGCAGTTTCGCCTCTTGCAATTCCAATCCTGGCCGGCCCCGGTACCATAATTACCGCCATGAACAATGTAACGGACGGCAGTTTGGTCCACATTGCAATCGTGATCGCCATCTTTGCATTTATGATTTTACTCACCTACCTTGCATTTAATGTAAGTGATGTTATCGTAAAAAAGCTTGGGAAGAACATAATAACCGTAATTGGGAAAATAATGGGGCTGATACTTGCCATCATGGGAGCTGGAATGGTGATTGAAGGGATTAAACTTGCATTTGATTTATAAAAAATCGGTCACTGGTTACCAGCAACCCACAACATAATATAATATGAAGAACAAAAAGCACCTTTTGATTTTAAGCGTCCCTGTGGTCATCGCGATCGTTGGGATAGTTTTTTTATTGATCCATCTCAGCAAACCCAAGCCAATAATTTTCATTGGTGTTTGTGAAACAACGGAGGTAAATGTTTCTTCTGAAATCCCGGGGCGGATTGATAGTATTTTAGTGGAA
>JAJRTT010000058.1 GCA_024278155.1 Bacteroidota bacterium
AACGGCACTACCGGCTCAACGATAGCGGATATTGAAAAAACCGTGAAGCATACCTGGGTCATTACCGACCCCGACGGTTCGATAAGCAATCCCGATTTCGATCTAAATATCTTTTGGAACGGCTCAATGGAAGGGAACGACTTCAACAGAAACAATGCTTCCGTATCCCTTTTCAACGGTACAATATGGCAGAACCTTTCAGCGGTAGGGGCTTTTGGCAGCGATCCTTATTCCATAAGTCAAGCTTCCGTAACAGGGCTTGGTGCATTTACGGTCAAGTCAATTTTACTCAATTTCACCCTTGACATGAAAGCCTTCCTCGAAGGGCCGTTCAAGACAACCGAAATGAGCACTGACCTGAACCCGGCACTTATCCCGCTCAATCAGCCCTATGACACCGCTCCGTGGAATTATGCCGGAACCGAAAGCGTAACGGCTATTCCCATTGCCAATGTGGTTGACTGGGTTTTGGTGGAGCTGCACGATGCTACGAGTGCTGCGGAAGCGACCCCTTCCACCCGCCTGGCACGTCAGGCGGCATTTATCCTGAAAGACGGTTCGATAGTCGGTACGGACGGCAACAGCCTCTTGCAGTTCAATGTAACCGTTAACAACAGTTTGTATGCAGTGTTGTGGCACAGAAACCACCTCGGGATTATGTCCGCAAACCCATTGACCGAATCCGGCGGGGTTTATTCTTACGACTTCACTACCAATGTCAACAAGGCTTACCAGTCGGGACAGAAAAACCTTTCGGGAATAGCTGCGATGTACGGCGGGGATGCCGATGCAAATGGTATTATAGATATGGCAGATAAAGACAATGACTGGATAAACGAAGCAGGTAAAAAAGGCTATTATCCAGGCGACTTGAATATGGATTCACAAGTAAACAACCCTGACAAAAATGATATTTGGTTCCCAAATATTGGTGAAGTATCACAGTTGCCTGCTCCAATAACCTGGAATTGCGGTGAAACATTGATTGATGAACGAGATGGACAAACCTACAATACCGTACAAATTGGGACCCAATGCTGGATGGCAGAAAACCTGAACATCGGAACTATGATAAACGGCAGCAACAACCAAACCGACAATGGCACTATTGAAAAGTATTGTTACGGCAACAACGCAAGCAATTGCGATACTTATGGCGGACTTTACCAATGGAACGAAATGATGCAATATGTTACCACAGCAGGTACCCAAGGTATTTGCCCCGATGGTTGGCATATACCATCCGATGCCGAGTGGATGATACTCGAAGAAGAAGTTGAATCAACAACCGGTGTGGATTGGAACACAACCGGATTTAGAGGAACTGACGCAGGCGGCAACTTAAAAGAAACCGGCACCTCCCATTGGTACAACCCCAATTCAGGCGCAACCAATTCAAGCGGTTTCACGGGCCTCCCCGGAGGCGTTCTGGACACGGGTGGGGCGTTCGGGAATCTCACTGTCACCGCCGACTTCTGGTCTTCGAGCGTGAATGGTACGGATGCGTGGAGCCGGACCCTGGACTACTTTTCCGCTCAGGTGGGCCGGCACTACCAAAATTGGACTTTCGGTTTCAGTGTTCGCTGTGTAAGGGACTGATTTGACTATTTGAAAAATATTCCCTATTTGACTTACTGAAAGTTAATCATAGTTAAAAACAAAAAATCGATTGAAAACAGGAACTACGTTGGGTAACAAAGCATATAGTTTATAGCGGCAAAGTGCTGAAAAAGAGCATTATATTTCTCAACTGGCATTTGTTTTGACAGAGAAATATTTAGTAATCAAACCGCCACAAAACCATATACCAGTCGGGACAGAAAAACCTATCGGGAATAGCTGCGATGTACAACGGGGATGCCGATGCCAACGGAACGGTGAACACTACCGACAAAAACATCTGGTCGGGCATTGCCGGGACAAAGAAGCAAATGTAACATCTTCCATGATGTTGCAATGGCCTTAATCTTTGGCTTGTCCTAATAAGCCCTTGTTGACGCAAACTTTACAGGCCACTGACTTACTATGGTGGGGAAAAGCCAATTTTCCCCGGTTATTCATATGGCCGGCTTTTTTTAACTGGTGGAAAAAATAATTCAAAATTAATTAGGTTTATAATATAAACTACTTTACTTTTGTAACATATTTAAATTCACAACCACTACAATGGACGAAAAATCAAAAACCAACTACAAAAACGGCAGCTTGCTTTATGTCGGGAGTATGTTTATCGGATTGGGAATAGGGATGTATTATGGCGAAATCGCAACAGGGGTATTAATTGGAATGGGCATTGGGTTTATTGCCATGGGTATTATAACCATTGTTAACGGGAACAAAAAATCAAATAATTAGGATCATGAAAACAAAAACAATTATTCTTATTGCAATTGTTATTGCAAATATATCCGGGTTTGCCCAGGAAACAAAATCCAACAAGGTTTCCGGTGGCCTGGGCTACTTTATGATTGGATATACCGGTATGGAACTTGGAAACATGAACAGCCTGTTCAAGGAAAACGGCTATCCCGAATTAAGCAATTCTTCTTTCACTTTTGGGGGCGGTGGCCATTTTGTTTTCAAAAACTTTATCATTGGTGGCGAGGGCCATGGCATATCTGGCGGCAGTTCATCCAATGCCAAATACGATATTAAGTTGGGTGGGGGATACGGGTTTTTCAATTTAGGATATATCCTTTACCACAACCCAACCGTAAATGTTTACCCCCTTCTTGGTTTTGGTGGGGGCGGTTCCACGATCGGCATTACCGATAAAAGCAAAAACCCGGAAAATTTTAATGATCTGCTCGAAAACCCGGCCCGTGAATCCTATATCACAAATGGCGGCTTTATGTTGAACTTTTCCCTTGGCGCTGATTTTTTCGTGCTTGCATCAAAAAGCGAAAACGGCTCAGGTGGATGGATCATGGGGATCAAGGCCGGATATGTTTACAATGCAAGCGGAAATGATTGGTATTTCAACAATAAAGAAACAGCGGGTTCGCCCGATGCCGGGATTTCCGGCCCATACCTCAGGTTAACAATTGGCGGAGGCGGAATGGGAAAATGACTTTGCAAAAAAAACAAGTTTGCTATTGATGGAAACAATTTTATAGGAGGTAAACAAACAACAATTGGACAAGGCCCATGGTGCAGCGCACCAAAACATATGTAGAAATTATTTACAAAATACGAAAAGGTGCAGCGCACCGAAACTAAATATTGACAAAAGATGATAAATATGTACTACCACAAGGAAACAAGGTAGTCATTAACCATTCGTCAGACCACTGCGCACATGGCATTGGTCAGACAAACAAAAAACAAACAGTATGGAAACAACATTCAATGAACAAGACAGCATTCGGGTAATAACCGAAATGATCGAAAACTCAAAATCACGCATTAAGGACAACAGCTTTTTCTATCTCCTTTGGGGATGGCTGGTCCTTATTGCAAGTATTACAAACTTCATACTCCTTAAAATGGGATATTTCAATATAGCCTGGATACCCTGGCCGATCCTGATGTTCGGAGGGGGTATCGTATCTGGAATTGCCGGTTACCGAATGGGGAAAAAGGCCAAGACAAAAACCATGTTCGACACCACGATGGCCTACCTTTGGAGCGGGTTTGTAATTACGCTTTTTATCATTCTTTTTGTTGCGGCCTCGGGAAATATTTCATGGCAGGCGAGCAATGTCCTTATCATCGCACTATACGGCCTGGGGACTTTTGTATCGGGAGGCATCCTCAAGTTCAAACCTTTGATAATTGGTGGGGTTATAAGTTGGGCAATCGCTGTAGCGACTTTGTTTGTCCCGGAAATATATTCATTGTTGATGGTGGCCCTTTCTATTGTTGTTGCCTATTTGGTTCCCGGCTATCTTTTGAAGTCCAAGGAAAAAAACCAAGGCCATGTTTAAGGAACTCGACCCTCTGCTGCACTCGCAACTCCGGCTGCAGATCATCTCCCTGCTCATAAGCGTTGATAGTGCCGAGTTTGGCTACCTGGCCGAACAAACCGGTGCCACCAAGGGAAATATCAGTGTGCAGCTCACGAAACTGAAAAATGCCGGATACATTGAAGTTCATAAAAGTTTCAGGGACAATTACCCTTTGACACAATGCAATATCACACCCAAAGGGATAGCTGCCTTTGAAAGTTATGTGGCAGCAATCCAGGAGTATATCAAGAAGTGAAAAGGGTTTTAGGTGCCAATATTTGTATTTATGCTGATTGCGACCCTAAACCTGAGGTTCTTTTGGTACATCAATTCATAAATATGTTTGATTGTTTTCACCTCTGTTTGTTCTTTAGGTGAGGCAAAAACTTCAGGTTTAAAAAAAACCGACAGGGCAAAGCCAAGGAGGGGTGTACGGCAAATTGCACAAAATTCAATTTTCCCCTTTTACTGTCAACCCCAGGCCCTGCCTGCCCATAATCAACAGAGTCAAAAGCTACGCAATGACAGGCGGGTGAATGAATCAGTTTTACCGTTTAACAAATTTGTTCAGGGAAACATCCCCTTCACCAATTATCTGTAACACAAACAAACCCTCTTTCAACGAACCAAGGTCGATTGTGTGGTTTTGGCCTTTTCGCAAAACACCTTCTTTTGCCAATATCCCATTTACGGAATAAATCCGGTAGGTGAAATCGCTTTGCTCGACATCGAGTTTAAAATGGAGTGTATTGTTAACGGGATTTGGAAATATTTCAATGGGGTTTGGATTGGAATAAATACCAGAACCTACAATTAATTGGTATTCGTATGCGCCTAAATCAATTGTGTCACCAATTATTCTTGGATTATTCAGCAAATCCAATTCAGGAAGCAATAATCCGGTAGTGTCAGGATTTCCGGCATTTATTGCAAGGCTGTTTACAGATAAGCTTAAATCATTTGGAGGGTCATTAAAACCGGGCAATACTCCAGCCAAATTATTACTGCCATATAAATTGCAATTGGATGTATCGTACACTAAATTATAATTTGCATAAAAATTGCCATACAGGTTTTTTGGTTCATCGTACAGTGTATTGTTTGAAATTATGCAATTTTCAAGATATATTTCATCGTTCCCATATTGACAAACGCCCCCTCCATTACCGGGCAACCCATAACCATTCGGCCCTATTCCTGGACTGCCAGGAGAGTTGAAGCAAATTGTGGAATTTGTTATTTTTCCATAACTCCCAATGTATATTCCTCCCTCACTTCCACCATTTCCACCTCCCCAGTACCCTGCCCCACCTCCTCCGGCACTATTGCCAGAGAACAAACAGTTTATTATCACGGCCGAATCACAACACAATCCACCTCCCGTGCCACCATTCCCGTAAGGCAGTTCAGGATTATTGGGGCTGCCTAAACCATACCCACAATGGTTATACATTACCCTACAGTTTACAAGTTCAATGTTTTTTGCATAAATCCCACCCCCATCACCACCATTGAATGACGTATTTATATGTCCTGATGCAGATGTGTTATTTGAAATTAAACAATTGTGAAGAACCAATATTGAATTTGGATTCTCAACAAAAATGCCACCTCCACGTTTTTCATCATAACCCATTGGGATAATTCCACTGCTAATTGTTATGTTTTTCATAAAAACCCTAACAAAACCATCACCCCCTATTTTAACAATCCGAAACTGTATGGATCCCATTCTTTTGATAAGGATATTTGAATCACCAACAATAGATAACGACTTGTCAATTACCAGTTCATTTGAATCCAAATGCACATAAGAAATTCCCGGCAAGAACTTTATAGTGTCACCATTATTTGAATTTTGGATTATCTGCCTTAAGGAACCAGGGCCAGTACCATTGGGGTTTTCAACGAAAAGCACATTTTGCCCAAGCATTATCAACGAATAGGAAATCAATACTAAAAATACCAGAAGGGTTTTTTTCATGATTGTTCGATCTTTATTTATTGAAAACAAAAATCAAAGATACAAAATTATATCCAGATGTTATTTACTGTCCTTGCCTTCGGATATGGATTGTAATTTCCCGGTGAGTATAATTCATTTTAGCCAGGACTTCACTTGACGTCAAGCCCTGACTTTAATCTGCAACGAATTAAGCTACCTCAACGGCAACCTCATCGCTCTGCCACAAACCATGTTTGGTGCAAAATGCCATGGCCGTGAGTTTCACGTTTTTTTGTGGCACTATATAAAAATCAACTTCGGCATGGGCCGGTTGGTTTCCGAATGCACCGGGCGTAAAATGTGTAGTTGCCAACATCATTTCACCGTTCCACAACTGGATGTAAGAAATGTAATGGTCGAAATCATCCGGGTGCATATACTCATCGCCCATTTTCACGGTCACTTTGAACTTTTCGCCTTTTGTGGCCGAATTGGCGCAATGGATAAATGGTGAATGACGGTCGATGTAATCTTTTTTTGCTTCCCTGTCAATTGTTGAAATATCAACATACCTGTTTATTTTCATGATGTTTTGTTTTTGAAGTTTATGTTAAAATGTTTTAGTTCACAAAAGTAATAATACCTCTATGAAAACCCAACAAACATAAATCGGATTTGTTGCAAATGGATACAACTTTTTTTTGAACCTTACTGTCAAAGTTTGACGGTGGGCAGAAAAGAAATATAAAGGGGACTTCTATGGTTTATTCTTCTTACTTCGAAATGGTTGTTTAGTCAACAACAAGCATTTTCATCATCCCCGATTTTTCTCCCGATTGCAGGCGGCAGTAATAAATACCGGCAGCAAGGTCTTTAGCCTCAAAATCAATGTAATATTTACCAGGCCCCTTCTTTTCGTCCACAAGGGTTTTTATCAGGTTTCCTTTCCCATCCAGGATAGAAACAGTCACACTCCCCGCAACAGCAAGGGAATAGCTTATCCGGGTCGAATTCTTAAACGGATTGGGTTGGTTGGGCAAAAGCCTGAATTCCTCAACCGCCACACCTTCTTCCACTCCAACGGTAAGGCTTGCCTGTTTCAGGACAATCTGATTGTCTTTATCGAAAAACACGTTCACCGGTTCTTTGTCAAACAGCAACATAAAATTTTGATTGTTCTCGTCATTGAATACCCTGACGACCGTATCGCTATTGTCCGAAAACTTTACCGTAATTTCAATGGGCATCGTAAAAAACGGGGCATTGGCCTGAATTTGGCTAGCTTTGAAATTGACGGCATATTGCCCGGTACCGGTTTCATCAAAGCTGTATGTGTTTGCATATAAAGGGTGGTTGGGCTGGTAGATCCATTCCTCGAAAAACCAATCCAGGTTTTGCCCGCTCACTTCGCTTACTTTTGCATTGAAATCGGTCGTTGTGGCCGATTTGTACCTGAAATAGGCCGTATCGCCCGTATAAGCTTTTATGGCCTCGAAAAACATATCGTCGCCCAAAACATACCTTAACTGATGGACCACGCAGGAGGCTTTCATATATGTCATCGCATAATTGAACATCACATTGGAAGGGGGTGTGTTGATGGCCCAGTCGGGATCTGAAATGGCCCAACCCGGATTTGCCGACAAATAATAGGAAGCATTGCTTTGTATATCTGACAGGTAGGCATTGTACCCGTTGGTATGCTCGATCCAAAGCGCTTCGCTAAAGGTGGCAAAACCTTCGTTCAACCATATCTCGGCCCAAGTGCCCGGACTGATCATATCGCCAAACCACTGGTGGCCAAATTCGTGGGCGACCAAACCCTCGCCCCAGCATCCACCACACAAACTCGTAAGGGACTGGTTCTCCATTCCGCCCCATTGGAACAAATTGTTCAAAGTTGCAAACCCATCTTTTTCAAATCCATGTATCCCGTAATTATCTGAAAAATGGGTCGCCATTTCACCAATAATGGATTCGATATAATTGGGGTTTTCGCCAGACTGATAATAAAAATAGAACGGCATACTGGTATCTTTTCCATCATTTTCATATGTCCAGTCCACAATGTCCAATTGAAAATGTCTGCTGGAAGTGATAATCATGATATAGGTGGCAACCGGATCGCGGCTGATCCAATGGAACCAGGTCGTGTCGGCCACGGTTTCCGAACTTTCGAGATGGCCATTGGAACCCAACAAAACATCCGAAGGGACCTTTGCCATCAAATCCAATGTAGCTTTGTCAGAAGGCTTGTCCCAACAAGGGAACCACCTGCGCGCCCCTTCCGGTTCGCAATCGGTAAACACAAATCCACCGCCCACGTTAAAATTCCCGTCATTGGCAGTAGTGTGATGGTAATTGATTTTCACCTCCGCGATATCGCCGGGTTGATACGTGTTATCGAGCTCAACGGTGAGTTTTGTATTGGTTTGTGAAAATGACTCACCGGCCATGGAAACCTCATCGACCACAATGGAAGATTTCACGGCATCCAGCACGATGGC
>JAJRTT010000009.1 GCA_024278155.1 Bacteroidota bacterium
CCATAGCGAAGTGGTCTTAATTCGTCTGACCACTGCCAAGCGAGCTGGCCATAGCGAAGTGGTCTGACGAATATAAAAATAAAACAAATGAAAATACTCATATTATGCACGGGCAATTCATGCCGGAGCCAAATGGCCGAAAGTTTCCTCAAATCATTCGATGATAGAATTGAAGTTGTTTCCGCAGGGACAGAACCAAGTGGCCAAGTCCATCCCAAAGCCATAAAAGCCATGGAGGAAGTTGGGATTGACATCAGCAAGAATTATCCAAAATCCGTGAATGGATTTTTAAACAAGGGTTTTGATTATGTTATAACTGTTTGTGGTGGGGCGAAGGAAAGTTGCCCGATGTTCACGGGAAAAGTGGAACACCGTTTACATATCGGTTTTGACGACCCTGCCGAAGCCCGTGGAAGCGAGGAAGAAATCATGGAAGAATTCCGACGAATCCGGGACGAGATCAAACAGGGTTTCAGCAAATTCTACTCTGAAATAAATAAGGATACCGGATCGGAACAAATCAATGCGAAAGACAATGGGCAAAACCAAGTTCCTCCCGGTGTGACCAACTCTAAACAGCTTTGATTCCCAAACCAATTAAGACTTAGTAAATGTTCGACTGGATCCAACATATCTCTGATTGGCTGGTGTTCGATGTTTTCGGAATGGCAAAAGAAAAGCATCTTTCAGAAGCATTGAATTTCTTTTTTTATGACACCATTAAAATCCTGCTGTTGCTTTTTGTCATTATCTTTCTGATGGGGATAGTTAACAGTTATTTCCCCATCGACAAAGTGCGGAATTACCTCTCACGCAAGAAACTTTACGGTTTTGAATATTTGATGGCAAGCCTTTTTGGCGTAGTCACTCCTTTCTGCTCCTGCTCGTCCGTTCCGTTGTTCATTGGATTTGTACAAGGGGGAATCCCACTTGGGGTAACCTTTGCATTCCTTGTTACTTCCCCTTTGGTCAACGAAGTCGCCATTGGTTTGTTTGTCGGGTTATTTGGCGTAAAAACAACCATCATCTATGTTGTCAGCGGAATTTTACTTGGGACAATTTCCGGGGCAATCCTTCAAAGGCTAAAACTGGAACGCCATTTAACGCCATGGGTAAAAGATGTAATGGCAAATGCCCAGAGGGAACAAAATGTTTTCCGTGAAGAAAAACTAAGTTTCGGGAAACGGCTGCCAATTATTTGGCGTGAGGTCTTTCGGATTCTTAAAGGTGTAATCCTATATGTCATTATCGGGATTGCCATTGGCGGTTTGATGCACGGCTATATTCCTGAAGGGTTTTTCGAGCAATATATGGGCAAGGATAATTTCTTTGCCGTGCCCATGGCCACAATCCTCGCAGTACCCATGTATTCCAACGCTTCCGGGATTTTGCCCGTGGCCCAGGTGCTGGTTGCGAAAGGCATACCGCTCGGAACAGCCATTGCGTTTATGATGGGCGTTGTGGGGCTTTCATTCCCAGAGGCCATGCTCCTGAAAAAAGTGATGACATTCAAATTGATCGGGATTTTCTTCGGTGTGGTAACACTTTGCATTATTATTTCCGGATATTTGTTCAATGTAGTTTTGTAAGAACATCACGGAAAAAACAGAAACAATGTTGAAAAAATGCTTGTTGGTGAAAACACCAACAAGGGGCAACAGGTATTTGTTCAATGTGATTTTGTAAGAACATCACGGAAAAAACAGAAACAATGTTGAACACATACTTGTTGGTGAAAACACCAACAAGGGGCAACAGACTGAATCGCATACTGATTGTACTGATTCTTACTGATAAGTTCTTAAATTGAGATTTTCTGAAACAAATACCAATGCTGACATTATTGAAGTTAATTCCTTATTGGTGACAACACCAACAAGGGGCAGGCAATTTATGAGTAGGAAAAATATTTTCAAGACCGATTTCGTTCATATTGTTTTAATTGCTATTATTGCAACTGATTATTCAACCAAAATATGCCTTTAATCCAAAAAATACGGGATTTCTTTATTGCAAAACTTGCAAATAGTGTTTGTGCAGGAACATACATACATATGCACAAGCACTCCTACGCCATTGCATAAACCTTTACGATTACCTGCCAAACACAGCTTGGTCGCACAACTTACAAGCAAGGACCAGTAAATACTTTTCAGGGACGAGAACGACCATTGGTTTTCGCGCCAACCTGAACAACCGAAAAGGGAAATCATTGATGAACGATGAGCTCTTCAACACCTCAAACCTGTTTTATCTCCTTGCCCCTGACTTAAATGTCCGTATCACAAGCTGGTTGAATTCCGATTACAGTTTGGAAGCAAACTATATCAAAACCTATGTTGAACAAGAGAAGAAAAGCGACATTTCCATTATCAGGCATAAACTGAACCTTTTTGCGTTTCCGGCAGAAAACCAGCTCATCAGTATCGAATCCGAGTATTATAAGCTAGACAACACAAACAATATCTTTGTTGATATCCTTTATCGTTATACAGTTCCAAAACAAAAAATCGATATTGAATTGCGGTGGAACAATATTTTCAACAACAAAACCTATACAAGTTACCAGGCAAGTGAATTTACCGTTTGGGAATCAACCTATATTTTGAGGCCGTCACAGGTTTTCCTTTCGGTCAAGTTTAGTTTTTAGGGAAATTTTTCAAAACCAAAAATCACGGGTAATATTGCTGAAGACAGATCTTTGTTGGTGACAACACCAACAAAGGGCAAGGGTGCTTTTTTTAAGGAAAACCCTTGTAGCTGAATATATCAACAAAGAGTATTATTGTTTGATATGCCAAACACTTTTTATATTTCCAGTAAAAAAAAAGGAAATGTATATCAAACAAAAAAACACTTACTCCAACGGCAAATTAAAACCAAGGGAAACCTGGAGGGTGGAATTGGAATATTTTGCCGAACCTTCTTTGGAACTGTAATCACCCTTTTTCATATCGAACTTAAAGCCCTGCGAATAGCGTAGGCCGGCATTGAATTTTGGGGAAAGCCGGAACCGCAGACCGACATCTATCCCCATGTCAAAACTTTTCACAAGGTCTTCGCCCGAGATAAGGTAACCGAATTCAGGGCCAAATTCAATTTCGACAAGTTTGGCCGGACGGTAATAAAACATCACAGGGAAATTCAAATAATTAAGGCTGGCATCCACAGTGCCCAGGCTGTCCGTTTCGTATTTGAAGCCTTTATTGGAAAACAACACTTCCACCTGTACCCCGAAATGTTCGGAAAAAGAGGAATTGACATAAGTGCCAATATGGTAGGACTGACGTGAAAGAAAAGCCTCGTTCTTTACGGAATTATCGGAAGCATAAACCTGCATGTCACTATTATTAAGCCCGCCTTTTATCCCGGCATTTAATTGTGCCATTACCGAAAAACCACTTGTCAGCAATAAAAACAGAATGAATGTAATTTTCTTCATATAAATGCCTTTAAAAAATATGTTTGATTAAAACATAACATTACACCCAAACGAAAAAAAACCGGTTTTATCATTTAGCGGGTAAAAAATATATAAAAAGAAATCGGTCTATTTATCTGCCTTGTCCTTACAGGCAAGTACGGCCAACAGACAAAATATCCCAAAAAAGATAAAGGGCTCGGCAAGACGGAACCAATTAAAATAATAACGAACACTGAGGAACTCACCTGTCAACCTACCATAAATCCCAAAAAGGATAAAGAGGCCACCAAGGGTACCCGAGGAAATTCCGAGATATCTGAAAATTTGTTTCATAATTGAAGTTTATTTGATTAAGGAAGCATACCGACGAAGTCTTTCAAAAAAAGAACACCTATCTGCCAACAATGGAAGGCAAACATGATTTCCGCCAGCACAAAAGTACAAATTGTTTTCTACATTGAAAAACACCTGAAAATTTATCGGTGAACCTCACCCATATTTCAACATTTCAAACAAACATTTTAATGACAAATTGGTTTGTTTAGGGAATTGAATGATTTTTTTGTTAACAAGTTAACAGGTTATGAGAATAAGCCTATTTTTGCAATTAATTTTAAAAAAAGCACAATGAACAAAATAAAAGACATACTGTTTTCCATGCAATTAACGGGCATCTTGCTCATGTTGTTTGCCATCGTAATCGGGTTTGCCACATTTGTCGAAAATGATTTTGGCCCCGAAACTTCCAAATATCTCATTTACAATTCCCTTTGGTTTGAGATAATGCTGCTACTGCTTGCCATCAACCTTACAGGGAACATTTTCAGGTATCAAATGTACGAATTGAAAAAATGGCCCATGTTCCTGTTCCATATTTCATTTCTCGTTATTTTCATCGGGGCGGCCCTTACCCGCTACGTAGGTTTTGAAGGCATGATGCACATCCGCCAGGGAGCCCAATCATCGGAAATGACTTCCGATAAAACATATGTGGAGGTGAATGCCACCGATGGCACAAACCACTATTCATCAAAGGATAGGGTGTTCAACACACCGGCTGCCGTAATAAAATACAAAGAGGGTTTTTCAGTTGGGGATAAAAAAGTAAATATCAATATCGAAAAGTATTTCATGAACGCTGCCGAGTCCATAGTGAACGAAGATGGGGGCAAGCCCATTATCTGGTTGGTGATTTCCAGCCCTGAAAAGGGAAGGACGAATTTGTACTTGAACGATAATGAAACATTGGATTTCGCAGGGGTTGTTTTCAGCCTGAACAATCAGGAAGCAGGATCCGATGTGAAAATATCGCTGTCAGAATCGGGCATGACATTTACGGCAACCGATACGACCGAGTATATGAGCATGGCCACCGGGGAAACGGAACTCCTATCGCCCGATACCCTGTTACCGCTTACGCAAAGGGCACTTTACAAAATAAACGATGTGAGTTTTGTTGTGAAGCAAATGTTTGCAAGTGGAAAAATAAAACTGGTGAGCGGTTCGGCAAAAAAGGACATGAATTCCATGGACGCTTTTACCGCAAAGGTCGTAGTGGATGGAAAAACCGAATATGTAGATGTTTATGGAGGAAAGGGCTTTTTAATGAAACCAAAAAAGGTCACCATCAATGGAGTGGACCTGGAAATCGGATTTGGTGCCGATAGAATTGAATTGCCGTTTGCCATACAGTTGAACAAATTTGAGATGGAACGCTACCCAGGCTCCAACAGCCCTTCATCCTACGCCAGTGAGGTCACGGTGATCGACAAAGCCCGGAACATAGAAATGCCGCACAGGATTTATATGAACCATGTATTGAACTATGATGGCTTTCGTTTTTTCCAGTCTTCTTTCGATCAGGACGAAAAAGGGACAATCCTTTCGGTGAACCACGACAGATGGGGGACAACCGTCACGTACATTGGCTACCTGATAATGGCCATTGGGATGTTCTTTACGATTTTCAACAAAAGCAGCCGGTTCCATTACCTTATCAAGCTTTCTTCAAAACTCAGGGAAGCAAGGAAATCTTCGGTATCAATTATATTGATTCTCTTTTCCGTTGGTATATTAAATAGCTCATCAGCTTTTGCCCAAGAAATAAATACTTCCGGTGACTTACCGCCCGTAATAGACAAATCAATTGCTGCCGAATTTGGGAAATTATTGATCCAGGACAACCAGGGAAGGATAAAACCAATTAGCACACAAGCTTCCGAAGTCTTGAGGAAACTATCACGGAAAACAACTTTCGAGGGACAAACACCCGAACAGGTTTTCCTTGGGATGATGGCCTATCCTTCGCAATGGCAAAAAGTGCCGATGATAAAGGTAAAGCACCCTGAATTGAAATCCCTCCTCGGCATCAAGGGAAAATATGCCTCCTTTGGCGATATTGTGGACTTGAACGGAAAAGGGGGGTACCTTATTTCAGAATATGTGAACAAGGCCTATGCGAAAACCCCATCGCAAAGGGGAACCTTCGACAAGGATGCAATGAAATTGGACGACAGGGTAAACGTGGCCTATATGGTTTATATGGGCGCTTTTATAAAAGCGTTCCCGATTCCGGGGCACAGCAACCAAAAATGGGTAACGCCCGATAAAGCAGATGAACACCTAAAAGACGAAGAAGCATTGTTCGTGAAGGGGATACTGTCCATGTTCCTTTCGGAATTGCGCGAAGCACAAAAATCAGGGAATTACGAAAAAGCGAAGGAGAACTTGCAATACATCTTTCAGTATCAACGGAAACATGGGAAAGACGTTATACCTTCCGAGTCACAGGTGAATACTGAAATATTCTATAATAAAAGCAATATTTTCGGTCGGCTGGTTTCCTTATATGGCTTGATTGGATTTGTACTGCTTGTCCTCCATTTTATCACCATTTTTAAACCAGGGATGAAACTGAAATGGCCGGTACGCATCTCGCTTGTTTTGTTGATGCTCGTGTTCCTGCTCCATACCCTTGGATTGGCATTGCGCTGGAAAATCTCGGGCCATGCCCCCTGGAGCAATGGATACGAATCCATGTTGTACATTGGATGGGCCACGATGCTGGCCGGGATTATTTTCGTGAAACGCTCACCAATCACACTTGCAGTTACGGCTTTACTGGCTTCACTTATCCTTGCCATAGCCGGTTTGAGTTGGATGGATCCTGAAATCACAAACCTGGTGCCGGTACTCAAATCCTATTGGCTTATCGTCCACGTTGCCATTATTACGGCAAGCTATGGGTTTCTTGCCTTGGCCGCCCTTTTGGGATTTGTCAATTTGATATTGATGAACCTGAAATCGGAAAAAAACCTGCAAAGGATCGATCTGACGATACAGGAACTTTCGGCCATTATCGAAATGACCATGGTGATCGGTTTGTTCATGCTTACGATAGGCACCTTCCTCGGTGGTGTTTGGGCCAATGAATCCTGGGGAAGGTATTGGGGCTGGGACCCAAAAGAGACCTGGGCCTTGGTTACGGTACTGGTTTACTCCTTTGTGGTTCATATGCGTTATATCCCCGGTTTCAAGGGAAGTTTTGCCATGAGTTTTGCAGCATTGATTAGTTACGCTTCGGTAATGATGACCTATTTTGGGGTGAACTATTACTTATCGGGCTTGCATTCCTATGCCGCAGGCGACTCTATCCCTGTTCCCAATTTTGTTTATTATACATTGATTGTGATTTTTGTAGTGGGCATTATGGCCTGGGTTTCGGAAAGGAAATTTATAAAGAAATAACGCTGGTCAAATGGAGCTTGTCGAAAGGTGAACCATTCGGTGAATATGTTTCGACAAGCTCAACATGACCGAGGCCGTTCATGGCCGGGCTCAACATGACCGAGGCCCTTCATGGCCGGGCCCAACATGACCGAGGCCCGACATACCATTTGGCTAAAGGAACTTTTGTACAGCTTATTTCTTAATTTCGGGAAAAGGATGTGCTATTATCCACTTTTTATCCTGGACATCAAAAATATATTCCGGGACATTTTTATTTTCAGAATTGAGCAAGCCCCGCGCAAAACCGGAATAAACCTTCATTTTATCATAAGCTCCGTAAACAAAGAACCCGGGACGGTATTCAAATTCGGAAAGAGGGAGGATATAAAAGCTTTTGTCCCCTTTAATCCGTGGTGCATAAACCCAGGTAAGGAGATACCCGGCTTCGCCAATTTCCGTTTGGCCACCGGATTTGTTCAATGTGAGCTTAAACATGGCACCGCCATCCCGTGGTCGTGTCCGCTGGTTCGACACAAAATTCCCAAGAGAGTAAACCACGACCTTATCCGGCCTGCCCGGTGATTCAACCCGCTCCATCCTGCGCAACACATGTGGATGGGAACCAATGATAATATCGGCACCTTGTGCAAACATCTTTTTTGTTAGTTCCACAAAACCTTTTTCCGGTTCGGTTTCGTATTCCGTTCCCCAGTGCATGAACATAATGATTTTATCAGGCTTTTCCATTTTTGCCCGGTCAATATCCAACAAAATCAAAGAATCATTGATGTAGTTCACGCTATTGGGAAAAACGGCCTCATTGCCATTTGTGCCATAGGTATAATTGAAAAGGGCAATTTTAAACCCGTTTTTTTCAAGGTAAAGTGGATGGTTTTGGCTTTTCTCCAGCGAATCCACGAAAGCCCCGGTATGCGGAAAACCAAGGTTCTCCAAAACCTGGTGCGTTCGTTCAAAACCTTCTTTGCCCGTATCGTTGGCATGGTTGTTAGCCATCACGAGGCAATCGATCCCGGAATTCTTAATGGCAAAGGCCATTTCGTCCGGGGCGCTGAACCTGGG
>JAJRTT010000059.1 GCA_024278155.1 Bacteroidota bacterium
AGTGACAATTGCGTTTTTCTTTGAATAGGCTGTATCAAAAAAAACCTTGTCCGGTTCTCCGATCTGCCATATGTTTTGGTTTGATGTATCAAGTTCGAGGAATGGATAGTTTTGCTCAAATGTAATGGTTTCGATAAACAGTGTATCCCCATACTCACTTGTTTGAGCAATAAGAATTGTAGTGACGAAACTCAACAGAATCAAAATTACGGATTTCATTTTTAGGTTTTTAAGTTTGTTTCAAAACCCCCACTTCAACAATGGGCCTTCTATAGTGAAACATTTGGAACATTTTGAGATGTAAAGGTACGAAATGTTTTTTATCAAATCCCCCCTATCTCCTTTTTTCATACTTTTGACGCCTAAAAAAACATTCATGAAACGTTTCCTTTTCTTAACAATTTTGCAATAATTTTTCTCAGCATCCAGAGATTCGTATCAAGAATCCTGACACAATAAGAGCCTTAACTTTCACTTATCCCTTTGCCAGGAACCAGGTTTTGTAAAAACAAATTACACGGCATACATAAAATCCCATTTTTCAGCAATTTTTCCTCACCACGGTAAAGGAAAAGACATTTAGCTTCGGGATAATCGTTTTTAAAAGCTTTTAAGCCTTTTAAATCACTGGTTCTGATATTGTTGGAATTTTTGACCTCTATCGCTGTTAAAGTATCCGGGCCGTACACAATAAAATCAACCTCAAGCCCTGCTCTTGTCCGCCAGAAATATAGTTTGTTGTCGTTTCCATGGTAGGCATTCCATGCCATCAAATGTTGCATGACAATGTTTTCGAGTGCAATACCATCAATTTCGTGTGGACTGTCAAGAGGCCCGGAGGGTCTCAACATCCTGAAAATCCCGGCATCAAAGAAATAAAACTTCCGGTGCGAAATGAGTTGTCTTTTTGCCCTTTTGGTAAAAACCGGAAGTTTATGTGCAAGCAAAATATCTTCCAATATGGAAATGTAGCTTTCAACTGCTTTCCTGCCAACGTGGCATTCACGGGCTATCTCGGTATTGTTCAATACGCTTCCATTGGAAAAACTGATAATTTCCAGGAATCTGCTGAAATCGCCAATGTTACGGACCAAACCTTCCATTCTAACTTCCTCGTTAAGGTATAATGCAATATAGGCATTCAGTGTTTCTGTTGGGTTTTCTGAATTATAGACCAGTGGCAACAACCCAAAGCGCAGTGCTTTCTCAAAATTGAAATCATCGCCCAGTTCGGAAGCCATAAAAGCATGGAGTGTCTTATATGCGGCCCTACCGGCCAATAAGTCAACACCTGTCCGTTTCAACTTCCTCGAACTTGAGCCTGTTAAGATAAAACGGATTTCTTTATTGCTTTCAATAATCTGGTGCACAACATCAAGCAACATAGGGACTTTTTGAATCTCGTCGATTATAACGATCCCCTTATACTGGTTTCCTTCAATCAACTCGTTTAATCTTTCAGGCCGTGCCGTATATTGCCTGAATAGTTCAGGGGACAATAAGTCGATATACAATACATCTTTGGTGTATCTCATTTTCAGCCAGGTCGATTTCCCTGTCCCACGAGGGCCAAATAAAAAATAACTGATGCCCGGATCACGAAAATATCGTTTCTTTACCTCCATTTTTACTCCCTTTTTGGATATTCAAACTCCAAAAATACACAAAAAACAGATAGGTTTTGCTTTTGAGTTATTCAAGTGTAATATCACAATATATTTTATCATTCCCCCTTTTTCTTTTTTCATAATTTTAGCCCCTAAACTTTTTACTTATGAAACGATTAATCCCCTTAATAATTCTAATCCTGCTTTTTACCGGCAATCAGGGTTTTGGTCAATTGCTCACCACGGCCGAAAAATCCAATTTCACATCCACTTCAACATATGAAGATGTCATTTCCTTTATCCGGGAACTTGACAAAACTTCGGAGTATGTCCGAATCGATACCCTTGCCAAAACCACCGAAGGGAGAGAGTTGCCTTTGCTGGTAATAGGAAATCCCTTACCTGAAAGTTACGCCGATCTGAAAAATGACGACAGGCTTGTTGTTTACATCCAGGCGAACATCCACGCCGGCGAAGTGGAAGGGAAAGAGGCTGTACAAATGTTGGCACGGGAACTTTTGCAAACCGACAGCTCCGAAATACTTAAAAACGTAGTGGTACTTCTTTGTCCGGTTTTCAATGCAGATGGAAACGAGAAATTCAGCAAGCAGAACCGCACCAACCAAAACGGGCCGGTGAATGGAGTGGGCGTGCGGTACAATGGGCAACACTTAGACCTGAACCGTGATGCCATGAAACTGGAAAGCCCGGAGATAAGGGGCGTGGTGACCAAAATCCTGAACCAATGGGACCCGGCCATTTCTGTGGACTGCCACACCACAAACGGTTCCTATCATGAAGAACCCGTAACCTTTACCTGGATGATGAACCCAAACGGCGACCGTAACCTGATAAACTATATGCGCGATAAAATGATGCCGGATGTTTCAAAAACACTTTCGGGGAAATACGAAGTTGAAAATGTTTTTTATGGGGAGTTCATCGACCGGATGAACCTTGAAAAAGGTTGGGTTTCCTATGCTTCCGAACCTCGCTACCTGGTGAATTATATTGGTGTGCGCAACCGCCTTTCCATCCTGAACGAAAGTTATGTTTATGCCGATTTCAAGACCCGTGTGAACGGAAGCTACAAATTGCTGCGTTCAATTCTGGAATTTGCCGCTGCCCATCCTTCCGAAATCAAAAAAATGCTCGACAAGGCCGACCAACAGGCAATCGAAAAGGGAAACCGGGTTGCGGTCACCGATTCGTTTGCCATAAAATACAAAGGCTACCCTACCCCCGAAAAAATCACGATCAAAGCTTTTGAAGCCGATACCATCCCTGGCAAACGGGGTTACTGGCGCTACAAAAAGAGCGACCGGAAAGTTACGGTAACGGTTCCCTACATCGCCGATTATTTTGCCACTGAAAGTGTCAGGTTCCCTTATGCCTATGTCGTGTCCATCCCTGTAGAGCAAGTGATCGAAAACCTGAAAACACATGGTATTCAATTGGAACAATTGACCAAAGAAACAGAAATGAAAGTGGAAAGGTTTAAAATCGAAAAACTGTCCCCTTCAAAAAGGATCAACCAGGGGCATTACACCAATTCCATCGAAGGAAAATATATTACAGAAACCAAAACATTTCCCGAAGGCACATATATCATCCGTACCGCCCAACCGCTTGGAAGCCTTGCCACCTATCTACTCGAACCACAAACAGATGATGGACTGTTGAAATGGAATTTCTTCGACCGTTATCTGACGCCTCAATGGGGAAACGGTTATTATCCCTATCCCCTTTACAGGATCATGGAAAAAACAGCATTAAAAAGCCAAAACCTGAAGTAACCGTTTAATGGGCCTTCAATTAATTA
>JAJRTT010000060.1 GCA_024278155.1 Bacteroidota bacterium
GCATTTGGGTTCGGGTGTACCAAGGATTTTACGAGCCTACCCCAAAAATTGCTTTAAGTTTACCGCAAATTTTTTGCGTATGACGTTTATGTCTTATGAACCTGTTTATTTGGATAAGGGAAAAAAATCAAAAGGCAATATAACAGATAGCCCTATAGTGGCTCAATAGGTGGTGCAATAGGTGGTGCAAAGAATCTAACAAAAAGGCAAAAAGAAATTTACAATTTAATTAAAGGAGACAATAAAATAAGTTACAAAGCTATTGTAGAGAAGCTTAACATTAATGAACCAGCAGTAACCAAACATATTGGCACATTAAAAGCAAAAGGGGCAATAGAAAGAATTGGAGGTACGAGGGGATATTGGAAAGTTAAAAATATAATATAGATGTACAAAATAAAAAAAATAGGCATTCTCACTTCCGGTGGTGATTCCCCGGGAATGAACGCAGCCATAAGGGCAGTAGTACGTACCGGGATTTATCACGGCCTGGAAGTTTATGGGATAATGGACGGATACAATGGCTTGATAAGAAATGAGTTCATCCATCTAAAAAGCCATTCCGTATCAAACATCATCCAACGGGGCGGCACCATTTTAAAAACTGCCCGCAGTATGGAATTCTTGGAAAAAGCCGGACGGCAAAAAGCTTATGAGCATTTAAAGATGCATGGGCTGGATGCCCTTGTCGTTATTGGTGGAAACGGCACTTTTACCGGAGCCAATGTTTTTATCAAT
Source organism: Bacteroidota bacterium (assembly GCA_024278155.1). Taxonomy (GTDB): domain Bacteria; phylum Bacteroidota; class Bacteroidia; order Bacteroidales; family JAADJA01; genus JAADJA01. Next base: position 739 of record JAJRTT010000060.1, read on the forward strand.
GAATTTGATTTCCCGATCATGGGTGCGCCCGGGACAATCGACAACGACCTTTACGGAACCGACCTGACCATTGGTTACGACACGGCGGTGAACACGGTCATGCAGGCCGTTGACAAAATCCGTGATACGGCCGCTTCCCACAACCGCCTGTTTTTTATTGAGGTCATGGGGCGTGATGCCGGGTTTATTGCACTTCGCAGCGGAATTGCCACCGGGGCCGAAGACATTCTCGTACCTGAAACTGTCACCTACATTGATGAGCTGGTCGAAATACTGGAAAAAGGTTTCCGGCACAATAAAAAGTCAGGGATCATTATCGTGGCCGAAGGGGACGATGCCGGGGGAGCTTTCGAGATTGCCCGGAAAGTGAAAGAGAAATATGACCAATACGACACACGTGTGACCATACTCGGGCATTTGCAACGAGGTGGTTCGCCCACGGCAACCGACAGGATTTTGGCCAGCACCCTTGGTTACGGGGCAGTTACGGCACTTCTGGAAGGCCGCCGGGGCGAAATGGTCGGATTGCTGAACCGGGAAATCGCCTACACCTCTTTTGAAAAAGCCATCAAGCACCATAAAGGGATCAAGCAGGAGTTGCTGGATATTGCGAGGATACTTTCTTCGTGATAATTGGACTAATAAAAATCGTAACTTTGTGTTAAATTTATCAAAATGGAATTACAAGTAAATATTGGCGTTGACCAGGTAATTAACCTGATAAGGCAATTGCCGTAAGATCAAAGATTAATGGTCAAAAAAGAACTGGATCAAGAAGTAATAACAAACGATAAAAGTTTTGAGGATAAAGACTTGACCGAATTATTATTAGAGGGTCCTATTATGAGCGATGAAGAAGAAACCAGATTTACGGATTTCAATAATGATTTCGAGAAATGGACAAAAAAATTATCTGTTTAGACACTTCTATATTAATAGAGTATTATCGAAAAAAGGACAAATCAAAAACAAAATTTGTCCAATTGTCCAAAAACTATTCTTTTGGCATTTCTGTTATCGTCAATTTTGAAATACTGGCCGGCATAAATAAAGGTCAACAAGAATTCTGTAACCACGTTTTTAAAAAGATCAAGATATTCCCCTTAGAGGAGAAAGATATTGAAATTGCGGCCCAAATCCTAAGAAGTTAAAAAAAAAGAAATAAGTTAATAGGTCTGAAAGATATATTAATTGCTTCAAGTGCAATCATCAGGGATTTACCACTTTCCACTTTGAATCTCAAAGATTTTGGGAGAATTGAAAACATTAAAATCATTTATGCTTAAGTATTTTGATAAAGCAAGAACAAACTTTCAATTCGATTTAATACATCAATGATAATTTTCCAATGGAACGCACAACCTATTTTGTCGAAGTCATCCTTCCGCTGCCTGTCCCCGGTTTGTTTACTTACCGTGTTCCATATGAAATGAACGCATCCATCGGGAAATGGAAACGGGTGGTAGTGCAATTTGGGAAAAAGAAAATTTACACGGCCATTGTTGTCAATATCCATGAAACGCCCCCGCCCAATTATTCCGTGAAATACATCCTTTCCATCCTCGACCAAAAACCGGTGATGAACAACATCCAGTACGGTTTCTGGAAATGGATAGCAGATTACTATATGAGCGAACCGGGAGAGGTTATGAACGTGGCCATCCCCTCGGCACTAAAGTTGGCAAGCGAATCGAAGATTGTGATGAACCCCGATTTTGATGGAGATTACGATGCCCTGGGCGAAAAGGAATACCTTGTTGCCGAAGCCCTTGACATACAGAAACAATTGACCCTTACCGAAGTCGAGAACATTGTAGAACAGAAAAAAGTAATCCCTCTTATCAAAACACTCATCGAAAAAAGGCTGGTATTGATGGAGGAGGAGCTAAAGGAAAAATACAAGCCAAAAATTGAAACCTATATCCGCTTAACGCCCGGATACAGGGATGAAAAAAAGCTGGGGGAACTGTTCGGCCAACTGGAAAAGCGGGCTTACAAACAAATGGAAACACTAATGGCTTATATCCAGCTCTCCGGTTTTGGCAGGGAAAATGAAAAGAAAGTAAGGAAAAAGGATTTGACCATAAAAATAGAGAAATCCAATTCTGCCATCAATTCACTTGTCAAAAAAGAGGTGTTGGAAGTTTATAAGGAAACAATCAGTCGTTTGGAAGATTTTGAAGCCAGCTCGCAACCCGAAAACATCGACCTAAGCGAAACCCAATCCCTTGCCCTCAAAGAAATACAGGAAGGTTTGGCAGAAAAAGAAGTGGCTTTGTTTCACGGTGTGACTTCCAGTGGCAAAACAGAGGTTTACATCAAGCTCATCGAGGAAGCCCTGCAAAAGGGAAAGCAGGTTTTGTACCTACTTCCGGAAATTGCCCTCACCACGCAAATCATCAACCGTCTTCGGAAATACTTTGGAAACCGTGTGGGCGTTTATCATTCAAAATACAACGAAAACGAACGTCTGGAAATCTGGAACAATGTACTGAACCCAGGTGCCGATGATTTGGAGACTTCCAATTTCAAGGTCATCCTTGGCCCCCGCTCCGCCCTTTTCCTCCCGTTTAGCAATCTGGGTTTGATAATCGTGGATGAGGAACACGATCAATCGTACAAACAATATAATCCGGCTCCCCGCTATAATGCCCGTGATGCGGCTGTCGTTTTGGCCAAAATGCACAATGCCCCTATCCTGTTAGGTTCTGCCACCCCATCTCTGGAAAGTTATTACAATACAAAAACCGGGAAGTACGCCCTGGTAAACCTTCACAATCGTTATGGCGATGTTTTGATGCCCGAGATTTTTGTGGCCGACCTGAAAAAGGAAACACGGCAACGGACCATGAAATCACATTTTTCTTCCTTTCTGCTGGAACACATCAATGAAGCTTTAAAGGAAAAAGAACAGGTAATCCTGTTCCAAAACCGAAGAGGGTTTTCCTTGCGCCTGGAATGCGACACCTGTAATTGGATGCCCGAATGTAAAAACTGTGATGTGACACTTATTTACCATAAACATTTCAATCAGTTAAAATGCCATTATTGCGGATATTCGAGGCGTGTACCCGAAAGATGCGATTCCTGTGGTAGCACCCACTTGCACATGAAGGGTTTTGGTACCGAAAAAATCGAAGACGACCTAAGTATTCTTTATCCCGATGCAAAAATAAGGCGGATGGATTTGGACACCACCCGTTCGAAAAACGCCTATCAAAACATCATTACCGATTTTGAAGAGGGGAGGATCGACATCCTTGTGGGGACGCAAATGGTGACCAAGGGCCTGGACTTTGACAATGTGAGCATCGTGGGGATATTGAATGCCGACAGCCTGATAAGTTTCCCCGATTTCCGTTCTTTTGAGCGCAGTTTCCAGTTAATGTCGCAGGTGAGCGGAAGGGCGGGCCGGAAAAGCAAAAGGGGAAAAGTGATTATCCAGACTTTCAACCCTTACCACTCCGTTATCCGCAATGTGATCGACCATGATTACCTTGCCATGTACAACAGCCAGATACTGGAAAGGCGCAATTTCAAATACCCGCCCTTCTACCGCCTTATCCAATTGCAGTTGAAACACAAGGACCCACGCATCCTCAATGAAGCCGCTCGGGAACTGGCCATTATGCTTCGGCAAATCCTCGGCAACCGGATACTTGGCCCCGAATACCCAATGGTCTCGCGCATCCGAAACCTCTACCTTAAAAACATCCTGATCAAACTGGAAAAACCGGAGCTAAAAAAACACAAAGCCCAAATTTCAAAAACCATTGATACCTTCAGGGGACAAGCGGCTTTTAAATCTATCAGGGTTGCTGTGGACGTGGATCCGGTATAGTTTATACGAAATTGGCCCTTTGCTTTCTTACATTGTGAAATGAAAATTGTATTTTTGACCATCGTTTAGGATAATGGGACTATGAAAGAGAACCAACAATTAGAAAAATTTTCAAACTTTGTTATTTTCCAAACATCAACGGGCAAAGTAAACATTGATGTCTTTTTCCAAAATGACACATTGTGGCTTACCCAAAAGAAAATGGCAGAGCTTTTTGAGAAAGGGAGAAGCACAATATCTGAACACTTAAATAATATTTTCGGAGAAGGTGAACTCGATGAAAATTCAATATGTCGGTATTTCCGACATACTGCCAAAGATGGCAAATTATACAACACGAAATATTATAACCTTAGGGCAATTACGGCCATCGGTTACCGAGTGAATTCGCACCGGGCAACGGGATTCAGGATAATACAAGACAAAAACTACGTTTCTGATTTTGACAAAGAAATTAGAAGACTTCAACAATAAAAGC
>JAJRTT010000061.1 GCA_024278155.1 Bacteroidota bacterium
TATTGTTTATTGCCCACAATACGCTTTGCATATTGAACAGGTATTCTCCTTGTGCCCTGTACAAGCAATATAGTAAGCAGGACAATAAATACGAGTATTGCAATTTCCAATACGAAATAAACCAGTCCACCACCTTGTTCTTCCATTCTTGAAATAAATTCGCCGAACAGTGCAAATGGCAAACGTGCAATAATACCGATCATAATAATCAATGAAATACCGTTTCCGATTCCTTTATCCGTGATTTTTTCACCAAGCCACATGATAAACATGGAACCAGCGGTAAGGATCACAATGGACGATATGCCAACGAACGAGAAAATGGATGTGGCCGGTTGATTGGGGTCAAAAGGATAAATCCCTTCCGGTGGAAGTTGGTTCACCAAATTGGCAATGTAAGCAGGGGATTGGAAAATCAAAATAAACACAGTCAAATACCGTGTTATCTGATTAATCTTTCTTCTGCCGCTCTCACCTTCTTTCTGCAATTTCTGGAAATACGGAATTGCCATACCGAGCAGCTGCACTACAATGGATGCCGAAATATAGGGCATGATACCAAGGGCAAACACACTGGCATTCGAAAACGCACCTCCCGAGAACATATTAAGAAGGCCCAACAAGCCCTCTTTACCCTGATTCTGCAAATTGGTCAATTGATGCGGGTCGATACCCGGAAGCACCACGAAAGCACCCAACCTGTATATAAGGATAATACCAAGAGTGTAGAGAATCCGGTTCCTCAGATCCTCGATCTTATATATGTTTCGAATTGTTTCTATTAATCGCTTCATCCAAAATTAGATTTTAGTTGCAACACCCCCTTGGGCTTCAATTGCTTTAATTGCTGATTGGGTAAAGGCATGGGCTTTTACCTCAAGTTTGGTTTTCAACTCACCACGTCCAAGAACCTTTACCAGATCATTTTTGGAAGCAAGGCCATTATTTACCAATACCTCAACATCAATAGCGGTAACATTCAATTTTGCTGCAAGGGCTTCGAGGATGTCAATATTGACACCAAGGTACTCCTTACGGTTGACATTGCGGAAACCAAATTTCGGCACCCTTCTGAACAATGGCATTTGACCACCTTCGAATCCCATTTTCCTGCTGTAGCCGGATCTGGATTTTGCTCCTTTATGCCCTCTTGTGGATGTACCACCCCGTCCAGAGCCTTGCCCTCTTCCTACTCGTTTTCCACTTTTAATAGAACCTTTTGCCGGTTTAAGATTACTTAAATCCATCTTAATAAATATTTTTTCGTTTATTAAACTTCTTCAACTGTTAACAAATGCTTGACCTTATCGATCATACCAAGTACTTGTGGAGAAGCTTCAACTTCCCTTGCCTTGTTCATTTTTGTGATACCCAATGCCACCAATGTTTTTTTCTGGCGATATGGTCTCCCAATCTGGCTCTTTACTTGTTTTATACGTAGCTTCTTCATATTATCCAGAACTAAAATTTAACCATTAAAAACTTTATCCAAAGTAACACCCCTTAATTGTGCAACTGTGTGCGGATCCCTTAATTGAATAAGTGCATTCATTGTTGCTTTCACAACACTATGGGGATTGGATGATCCTTTTGACTTGGCCAATACATCCTTTACGCCAACACTCTCGAGGACAGCACGCATGGCGCCTCCGGCAATTACCCCTGTACCAGGAGCAGCCGGCCTTAGCAAGACCCTTGCGCCGCTATATTTACCTTCCTGCTGATGAGGTAAAGTGCCGCGCAAAACAGGTACTTTGATAAGGTTTTTCTTGGCATCGTCAATTCCCTTTGCAATGGCAGAGGTAACTTCCTTGGCTTTTCCAAGTCCAAATCCAACAACACCTTGTTCATTTCCAACAACAACAATTGCGGAGAAACTAAAAGTACGGCCACCTTTGGTAACTTTCGTAACCCTTTGGATGCTAACAAGCCTATCCTTGAATTCTATTTCGCTTGATTTTACTCTTTTTATATTTACGTTTGCCATAGCAATTAAAATTTAAGTCCTCCTTTTCTGGCCGATTCCGCTAAAGCTTTCACCCTGCCATGATATAAATAACCACCTCTATCGAAAACAACTGATTCAATTCCTGCTTCTTTTGCAATTTCAGCGATCTTAGAACCAACCATTCCGGCTTTTTCTATTTTATTTCCTTTCTTAGAAGCAATTTCTTCAAGTGCTGACGAAACCGATAACATGGTATTACCAGCAATATCATCGATAAGTTGCACATATATTTGCTTGTTGCTTCTAAAAACTGCCAATCGGGGCCTTTCCTGCGAACCAACGACAGTTTTGCGGATTCTCATCCTAATCCTGTTCCTTCTGTACAGTTTCCTGTTTTTTATAGCCATGCTATTTATGGTTTTAAATATTAATTTTATTTTTCAGCAGCAGCTTTACCAGCCTTCTTCCTGATTTCCTCACCCTTATACCTAATCCCTTTACCTTTGTATGGTTCTGGTTTCCTCAACGACCTGATTTTTGCCGCAACCTGGCCAATCAATTGTTTATCGATACTTTTCAAAGTAATGGTTGGCGGCTTTCCCCTTTCGGTAAGTGTTTCAACCTTTACTTCAGGCGGCAGTTCAAAAACAATATTGTGGGAATATCCAAGTGACAACTCCAATACCTGTCCTTTCGCATCAGCTTTATATCCAACACCAACCAACTCCTGGACAATTGTAAAGCCTTCGCTGACACCTTGTACCATGTTTGAAACCAATGACCGGTACAATCCATGTTTTGCCCTATGGTCTTTACTTTCGGTTGCCCTATCCAACTCAACAGCCCCATCTTCAATTTTTATTGAAATGTTCGGATCGATTTGTTGATGAAGTTCACCTAATTTGCCTTTAACGCTCACCAGGTTTTCTTTTGAAACGCTAACCTGAACACCTTCCGGCAAACTAATGGGTAATTTTCCTATTCGTGACATATCTCTTTAATCTCTAATATTAACTAATGTAACATATAACCTCGCCGCCGATGTTCAGTTTACGTGCTTCTTTATCGGTCATTAAACCCTGGGAAGTAGATATAATAGCTACACCCAAACCATTTAACACCCGGGGAAGGTCGGATGCACTTGCATACCTCCTAAGGCCAGGCCTACTGGCCCGTTCCAATTTATTGATGGCAGAAATTTTTGAGGTTGGATGATATTTCAGCGCAATTTTAATAGAGCCGGGTTTTCCATCCTCAAATTTATAACTCAGGATATATCCTTTTTCAAAAAGGATCTTTGTCATCTCCTTTTTCACTTTTGAGGCAGGTATTTCAACTACCCTGTGACTTGCCATGATGGCATTTCGGATACGGGTAAGATAATCTGCAATGGGATCTGTGTTCATCTTTCTATCTCTGTTAAAATAATTATTACCAACTAGCTTTTTTCACACCGGGGATTAATCCTGAAAGTGCCATTTCCCTGAAATTAATACGGGAAATACCAAACTGACGCATATACCCTTTTGGTCTTCCTGTAAGGCTGCACCTATTGTGCAAACGAACGGGAGAAGAGTTCTTTGGCAATTTTTGCAATGCGATATAATCACCTGTTGCTTTCAACTCAGCTCTTTTTTCAGCGTATTTGTCAACCATTTTGCGCCTTTTCACTTCGCGCGCTTTCATTGATTCTTTAGCCATAGTACTTATTTATTTTGATTTTTAAATGGAAGGCCGAATTCTTTCAACAACTGCAAGCACTCTTTATCAGTGGGGGCTGTTGTTACGAATGTAATGTCCATTCCA
>JAJRTT010000062.1 GCA_024278155.1 Bacteroidota bacterium
AAAACGCAATGGCCCTGGGAGCCGATGATTTTATCACAAAACCTGTTGACTTTAAGATATTAAAAGAAAAAATAAAAAAATAAAAACAATGGCCAAGATATTAGTAGTGGACGACGAAACCGATCTTCAGGTTTTGATCAAGCAAAAATTCCGCAAACGGATCCGTGACGGTTCCTATGAATTCGTATTTGCCATAAGCGGAAGAGATGCATTGGAACAGCTGGAACATCATTCCGATGTGGATATAGTGCTTAGTGATATCAACATGCCCGAAATGGATGGATTGACATTGTTGTCGAAACTAAACGATACACATTCCATTTTAAAGTCAGTAATCGTTTCGGCCTATGGCGACATGGAGAATATCCGAACGGCCATGAACCGGGGCGCTTTCGATTTCGTAACGAAACCAATCAATTTTACAGATTTGGAGGTAACCATTGACAGGACCTTAAAACATGTACATCAACTTAAGGAAACCCTTAAGGCAATTAAAGAAAACAATATCTTGAAAATGTATGTTGACGAAACGGTGCTGAATTTTATGGATTCCCGGGAGTTTGAATCCTCGTTGCTGGAAAACGAAACAGTTGAAGCCACGGTTGTTTTTATCGACATTTGCAGCTTTACCTCCATCAGTGAAACCGAAAAACCGGACATCGTAGTGAAACTGTTGAACAATTATTTTGATGTGATGGTGAAAGAAATAATCGAACATACAGGTTATGTGGACAAATTCATTGGTGATGCCATCATGGCGGTTTTCAAAGGGGAATACCACCTCGACCGGGCCATCGATGCCTGCCTCGCTGTTCGTTCCCAAATTGCCAAACTGCCATCGGTTTCTGAAAATGTGATGTTCAAGCCCAATGTTTCCATCGGGATCAATAGCGGCGAAGTGGTTTCGGGGAACATTGGCTCGGCAAACTTAAAACGCCTGGACTACACGGTTATCGGGGACGTGGTAAATACGGCCGCACGCTTGCAGTCTGCTGCCGGCCCTGGCCAGGTCATCATCAGTGAAAAATCGCATGAGCAAATCAAAGAATCGTTTCAATGTAACAAAGTGGGGGAAGTGAGCCTGAAAAACAAATCCAATCCGATGGTTATTTATGAGGTGGTGGAGTAGTACATTAAATTATCCTTCCGCAATGGTATATTTCATTTCTTTTAAGCCAAGATGTCAGGAATAAAACTTCACTGCATTTGATTTTGCACCAGATAATCGAAAAAACCGTGTTGGCATATTTTTAGATAAGCGGTCGTAAACTTTACTAATTTTGTTAACTTGTTTTTTAATATTCAATATTAAATCAAATCATAATGAGCACTGAGAACACAGAAAAAACCCAATGCCTGATCATCGGATCGGGACCTGCCGGTTACACGGCGGCCATTTATGCCGCGCGCGCTGATTTAAAACCCATCCTTTACCAGGGGCTCCAACCCGGTGGGCAATTAACGGAAACCACGGAAGTGGAAAACTTTCCCGGCTACCCGGAAGGGACCAACGGCCCTCAGATGATGGAAGACCTGAAAGCCCAGGCCGAACGATTTGAAAGCGATATCCGCTGGGGCATTATCACCGAAGTTGACTTCTCACAAAGGCCTTTTACGGCCAAAGCCGATGATGGCAAAACAATTATCGCCGAAACAGTGATCATTGCGACCGGTGCGACCGCACGTTGGCTGGGTATGCCTTCGGAAGCTGAGTACAATGGCTATGGCGTTTCGGCCTGTGCCACTTGTGACGGATATTTCTACAAAGGAAAAGATGTGGTTGTAGTTGGAGGAGGAGATACCGCAGCCGAGGAAGCTACCTATCTTGCAAAACTCTGTAAAAAAGTTTACCTCATTCACCGCAGGGATGAATTACGTGCTTCCAAAGCCATGCAAAAAAGGGTACTCAACACACCCAACATTGAAATGGTCTGGGACAGTGTTCCCAAAGAGATCCTTGGGGAAACCGAAGGCTTTGCCAAAAAAGTCACCGCTGTAATGGTTGAAAACGTAAAAACGGGCGAACAGCGAAAAATCGACATTGATGGATTTTTTGTTGCCATTGGCCACAAACCCAACTCCGATATTTTCAAGGAATATATTGATGTAAACGAAGTGGGCTACATAAAAACCGTTCCCGGCTCCACGGCCACCAATGTGGAAGGCGTTTATGCCGCGGGCGATGTGCAGGACCATGTGTTCCGCCAGGCGGTAACTGCTGCCGGAACGGGCTGTATGGCCGCCATTGAAGCAGAACGTTTCCTTGGGATGCAGGAATAGAAAACCATAAATCGAGCCTGTCATAAAACGGTGTTTTACCCCAAAAATATGGCAGGCCCTTTTCTCATAATCCCAAATTATTGTAAAAAATTCCGTTTAGTCATTCGGAATTTTTATATTTTTACGGCATTGCTTATCTTTGTGCCCCAAATGTGAATTTTATATATGAGTCAATACGCTTCCTTCTGCAAAAACAAAAAGCAATTTGCTGTTCTTGTCGATCCTGACAAGTACACTGCAAAAGAGCTGATTGACCTGGCCACAATTGCTCGAAAGGCAACGGTTTCCTATCTGTTTATTGGTGGCAGCCTTTTGGAAAAAGATAACCTTGAAAACACATTGAAAGTCCTGAAAGACCATACCGATATCCCTTTGATTATTTTCCCCGGTGATGGAATGCAGATCAACGAAAATGCAGATGGGATTTTATTATTGTCACTCATTTCGGGAAGAAATCCGGATTTATTAATTGGAAAACATGTTATAGCCGCTCCCTATTTGAAACAAAGCAAACTTGAAATACTTCCCACGGGATATATGCTCATCGAAAGTGGACGATCAACAACGGCCTCCTATATGAGCAACACCTTGCCCATCCCGCACGATAAGGATGGCATAGCCGTAAACACAGCTATGGCAGGCGAAATGCTTGGCATGAAACTAATATACATGGATGGTGGCAGTGGGGCAAAAAATGCGGTTTCATTAAGTATGATCGAAAGGGTAAAAGCCAGTATTTCCATTCCCCTCATCGTTGGTGGGGGCATACGTACACCGGAAGCTGCCACCGAAAGGTACAAAGCAGGTGCCGATATTATCGTGGTGGGCAATGCCATCGAAGATCAACAATCCCTCCTTTACAAAATTGCCGAGCTTACTTATTCTCTTTAAATAAGAATTTCCAACAGAACAGTTCCTCTTAATTACAAATAATTATTTTCGAGGGATTTTGTGTCTTTATGTTTTAGTGCCGGTATTATTGATTTTAATTTAAGTAATAATCATTGATATTTATTTTTAGTTTTGCGACTCAATCCTTGTATGGATTTATGATTCTTTTTCAAATAATTCAATTATGAAAAAAATGAGCATTTTAAAATCCCTGATCCTGGTTTCAATCCTCTTTCTTGCCCTATTTGCAAATTCCCAGGACAAACAACTTACCCTGAAAGATGCCGTTTACATGAACCGTACTGTTTTGCCTGCCCGCTTGTCGCAACTCAAGTGGATGGGGAACGGCAATAATTTTTCCTATGTTGCCAAAAACGCCCTGATCAAAGGAAATGTATCAAGCCAAGAACGCGACACCATTGTGAAATTGGATGATTTCAACGCAGGGATGACAGACTTGCAACTGGATTCGCTCAAAAGGTTTCCCAAGATAACCTACATTTCAGATTTCAAATTCCGTTTCACCAACAAAACAAATTTGTTTGAACTTGATATTGTTTCCAAAAACACCGACCTTATCAACTCCTTTGAAAAAGGGGGGAAAAACACCGACATTGACAAAGGAACCGGGAATATAGCCTACACGGTTGACAACAACCTTTTTGTGGCCGTAAAAAGCAAACAAATCCAGATTACCAATGACAAGGATGCCGGGATCGTAAACGGACAAACCGTCCACCGGAGTGAATTTGGGATTTATAAAGGGACATTTTGGTCGCCCAAAGGAAATTACCTTGCATTTTACCGAAAGGATGAAACCATGGTAAAAGATTATCCATTGGTTGATATCGAAACACGGATTGCTGAAGTAAAAAACACCAAATACCCAATGGCCGGAATGAAAAGCGAAGAAGTGACTTTAGGGGTTTATGATGTCAATTCAGGGAAAACGGTTTTCATCAATACCGGTGAACCTGCAGAACAATACCTCACGAATATCACTTGGGACCCTTCTGAAAAGTATGTTTATATTGCAGTGCTCAACCGCGATCAGGATTTTATGAAATTGAACCAATATGATATTGCAACAGGGGAATTCGTGAAAACCCTTTTTGAGGAAAAAAGCGAAAAATACGTGGAACCGGAACATCCTTTATATTTCTTTGACAAAAACCCTGAGCAATTTATTTGGTTCAGCGAACGGGACAATTTTCAACATCTCTATCTTTATAAAACGGACGGCACACTCATTAAACAACTTACAAAAGGGGAATGGGTAGTTACAGAGTATTTAGGTATGGACGAAAAGGAAAAGTTTGTTTTTTTCAAGGCCACCAAAGACAGCCCCATCGAACAAAACATTTATTCGGTCGGGATAAAAAGCGGGAAGATTGTCCGCCTGAGCCCGGATCATGGGACACACCGGGGAATTGTGAACTATTCGGGAAAGTATATCATCGACAGTTATTCGAGTACCGATGTGGCAAGTGAATACAAAATCCTCGATCCAAACGGGAAAACCGTACAGGTTTTACTTAAAAACAAAGACCCTTTGAAAGATTACGATTTGGGCGAAACATCAATTTTCACACTCAAAGCAGATGATGGCTCTGATTTGTACTGTCGCATCATAAAACCTTCCGGTTTTGAAGAAGGAAAAAAATACCCTGTTTTCTTTTATGTTTATGGCGGACCGCATTCGCAACTGGTGAACGATTCATGGTTGGGAGCTGCCGGGATTTTCCTGAATTACATGGCCCAGCAGGGATATGTGGTCTTTACCATGGACAACCATGGGACCGATAAACGGGGTTTGGAATTTGAACAATCCATTTTCAGGAATTTGGGGACATTGGAAGTGGACGACCAGATGAAAG
>JAJRTT010000063.1 GCA_024278155.1 Bacteroidota bacterium
AGATGGCAAAAGCAGTATCCACCCCAACGATGATGTGAACAAATCACAATCTTCCAACGATACCTTCCCAACGGCCATGCACATTGCAGCCTATAAAATGATCGTGGAAACCACTATTCCCGGAATTAATAAATTGCGTGACACTTTGATGGCAAAATCCATCGAATTTAAGGATATTGTGAAAACCGGCCGTACCCATTTAATGGATGCTACGCCATTGACCCTGGGCCAGGAATTTTCGGGGTATGTTTCCCAGTTGAACCATGGGCTGAATGCATTGAAAAACACACTGGACCATCTCCAGGAGCTTGCCCTTGGCGGGACTGCCGTTGGAACGGGAATCAATACACCTCCGGGCTATGCCGTAAAAGTGGCCGCAAAAATTGCTGGACTCACAGGTTATCCATTCCGTACGGCGGAAAATAAATTCGAGGCACTTTCGGCCCATGATGCCATTGTTGAAGCTTCGGGCGCATTGAAAACCCTTGCGGTAAGCCTGATGCACATTGCCAATAACACACGTATGCTGGCTTCGGGGCCACGTTGCGGAATCGGGGAAATCATGCTTCCAGCCAATGAGCCGGGGTCCTCCATTATGCCCGGAAAAGTGAACCCAACCCAGAACGAAGCCCTGAGCATGGTCTGCGCACAGGTGATCGGGAACGATGCGGCCATCACGGCAGGAGGGATGCAGGGACATTTTCAATTGAACGTGTTCAAACCGGTTATGATCTATAACCTGCTGATGTCGGCAAGGTTGATCGGTGATGCCTGTTCTTCCTTCAACGATAATTGTGCGGTTGGGATTGAACCCAATATGCCTTTCATCAAAAAGAACCTTGAAAATTCCTTGATGTTGGTAACAGCCTTGAATACCCATATTGGTTATGAGAAAGCGGCCAAAATTGCCAAGAAAGCCCATCAGGAAGGGACAACACTCCGTGAATCTGCTCTTGCCCTTGGTTTTCTCACCGATGGGGAGTTCACCGAATGGGTTGACCCAATGAAGATGATTTAACCTGATTTGGGTTTAATGAAATCCTATTTTGTTGATGTAAAAGACTTTCCGTTTGTTCTTTGTGTTAAAGGTATTGTTCTTAATGGTTTGGAAACCATATGTCAGGAAATAATTCCCGTACCAGTAAACCATGTTGCTTTTGGTGTCTTCCATGATTTTATCGTTATTATAGGAAGTTTCGATGGGGAAGTAATCAAGCCCTGCGATCACTTCATTTCCTTTGATGATTTTTGCCCCGATTTTTCCCTGCCGGTTAAATGCAAGTACCATTTCGTCCCCGGCAAAATAAACCACCACCCTGTTCACAAGGTCGAGTGTGAGGATGTTGAAAATTTCCATTCCGTTGTCCCAAAGCTTGTTTCCGTTTTCATCATAACAGGCCACAAAGGCATTGAAGTACTTATATCCATCAAAAACAGAATAGGAGACCGGGCTGGGATGGCCATAATAATCATAATAGGTATTGGTTACGGTGTGGTATTCTTCGTAAAAACCCTCGCTCACAAAATAAAAGAGGCTGTCTTTTTTGATGATGTCGTGCAACAATAGGTTGAAGTCGATGGAATTTTTTTCCTTTGCCTTTTCGCTTTTTTCCGCCTTTCTTTTTGCCGTTTCAAATTCCCTGCTCTTCAGGTAGCCCGTCATGTTTTCAAGGTCGAGGAAATTATTGAAGGTTGGTTTCCCGGCTTCGTTTCCATCGATGTTAATCGTATAAAAACCGGAGGCCTGATGCCGGAAATAGTCTTTAGCTGGGATTGTTGTCCCGGAAATATAATCATAGGGCCCGATCAATAACCAGGAATCCTTTCCCTTGGCAATGAGTTTTCCCGAATTGAACTTTTTCCCTTTTTCGGGTATTGTTTTTATGGATCTCAACAATTCCCCCTGGGCATTGTATTGGTCGGTGAGGAGATATTGGGTTCCTTTTGAAATGAAAACATTGAACAGGCACAGGATGGAGTTGTTCAGCGTATCGAGATAAAAACTTTCAAAGCGTGCCGAACCAAAATCATAGCTGGAAACTTCTTTGGTCTCTTTGGTGTTCAGGTCGAGGCGATAAAGTGCCGCATGTCCCTGATTGGTGTTGATGCCCGCAAAAATGGAATTGCCGATGACCTCAATTGCCGATATTTGTGCGTTGTTGGGCACATCCCCGCTGAACAATTCATATTTCCCATCGGCAAGGTCCAATTTCATTAATTGGTAATTATAGGTCTCCGACTTTTTCTTTTCCTCATCATGAAAAAGGATGTAGAGGAAACCCTCCCGGTAAACATGTTTCCTATACGTAAGGTTGTGAAAAACAGGGATGTCCTTTTTCCAGGCTTCCTGCATGTATTTATTGTAAAGCACAAAAACCCAAAATTTGTAATCGTTCTCCTTGATAGTGGTTTCGTAAAAAAACACAACACCCTTGTCGTTGCATGGAATGATCTTAAAAGCGGCTTCGTCTGATTTGACATCTATTTCCACACGCAGGAACGGGTCGGATTGACCTAAGGCAATCCCTGTATTGAGAATTAAGAAAAACAATATGAGGGCGAGAACATTCTTCATCATCAGCTAAATTGCAGAATAGCAAAAATAATACATTGTTGCAATATATAATGTTTCTTACTGATTTATTATTTTAAATCTCAACAAAACTAAATCTAAATAAAAAAGCCCCCGGTTAACCGGGGGCTTCAAATGATAAAATCAAATTATCATTACTTGATAATCAGTTTTTTGCTGACTTGTTGTTTGCTGTTTTCGTCAGAGAATGTCATGAAATAAATCCCTGTTTCCAGATCACGAAGGTCGAGTGTCGATAATTCACTGTTTAGTTCAGCTTGTTTCACGATGCTTCCCGTGATGGCCATAACCCTTACATGTGAGAAACCATTTATTGATTTGCTGATTTGTACCATTCCTGATGAAGGGTTGGGGAAAACAGAAATCTGTGCTGCAACATCAGATAGGTCATTGATCCCTACTTCGGTTTCACCTTTTACTATGATATTGTCAATTTCCCAGGTAGCCGATCCATCTGCGGTACTTGTATAGAAAAATGCCACATAAACGGATGGGCCAATGTAAGTACTAAGGTCAACCGTTCCAGATTCGACCCATGACCAAGAACCGGGCGACATATTGTAGCTCAGGCTTGTCCATGTAGCGGAATTGGGGTCGCCACCTCCGTCATAATCGGTCGAGACTTTTAATTCCAAATCATTTCCGGTGTAGTTCATTGCGTTGGCAAAGGCAATATTGGCAGCTGTAAATGTGTCGAGGTTGAGCATAGGTGAAATCAACCAATCTTCATTTTCGTTGGACCCGCCTGCATAACCGCTCATTTTTGTACAAGGGGTGCCATTTACACCATGGATGGAATCAATGACCCATTCCTGGTCACCGATAACCGAAATTTTTGTCCAGTTGCCAAAGGAGTAATCATCAAAGTTGTGGGATTCAACCACTACGATGTTTCCAATTGTCGCTTCATCGGCCGGGGCAGTTCCATCGGTTTTGTAATCAACGTTTGTCCCAAAATTGGTGTAAGGGTAAATAGTGAAATAATAGGTTGTGTTCGCTGTTAGTCCGGCAAACATTGCAGTTTCAACCCCATATGAAATGTTAAGGGCGCCGCTTCCATCTGAAAGGTCGGCATCATTGGTAATGGGGGTTCCGTCCACAGGGACGGGAAGACTGGCTGAGGTTCCACCAAAAATGATGTATTTTGAAGGGAGCTGGTCACCTGTTGCATCGGCCCACGACAGGTTTATGTCCGTGCCATTTACTGTTGCCGTAAAAGCAGTTGGGTAGTTGGTGGGTTCTGGGTCAGGGGTTCCGCCACCAAAGCTGGTATATGCAAAATTGTCGATACTCACCTGTCCGGCCCCTGTGTTATTTTGGATAAATGTAATGTAAACATCACCTGCCATATCAACAATAATATCCCCGGAATTTTTAACTTCGCCTTGTTCCCCGGAGGAAGTAACATTGCCAACAAGGATGTCATTCACGAAAACATCAAGGTTCACACCTGTTGAAAAGGCTTGCATATAATCGAAACTAATCGTTCCAAACCCACCGGAAATAGTCCCCGAAGTAACTTCGGCTGTCGGTGTCCTGTCTTTTCCAAGACAAGGTGATTGTTCGTCAATGGGCTGGTCGCCGCGGCATTGCCAGTATTCCCATGTTGAGCCGTCGAGCCCCGTAAAAGTTCCGTCCTGATAGGAGTTTCCTTCTTCAGGGTAATTTTCAAATGTTTCGAGGCCATCGGCATAGGAAACATTGATGAGTGCCATAACCAAAATAATGGCAGTTGATAGGAAAAGTTTTTTCATGATTTTAATTTTTTAAAAGTTAGTATGATTATTAATTGTGTTATTTGCATAAAGGTGAGGCCTTAAAAGTATTTTATTCAGGCTATCCACCAAGAAATATTTAATTTCTATCAATGTTGTTTAAATCTTCAAAAGCCACCTTTAGCCTTTCGACCATGCTCAACTCGCCTTCGCGCAACCATTTTCTTGGATCGTAAAACTTCTTGTTTGGTTTGTCGTCCCCTTCGGGGTTGCCAATCTGCCCTTGCAGGTAATCATGGTTTTTTGCCTCGTATTTCCTTACACCGTCCCAAAACGCCCATTGTGTATCTGTATCAATATTCATTTTGATCACACCATAAGAGATTGCTTCCCTGATTTCATCATGGCTCGAACCCGAGCCGCCATGGAATACAAAATTGACAGGTTTGTCATCCGTATTATATTTCTTCTGGATATGATCCTGTGAATTTTTCAGGATGATGGGGGAAAGCTTCACATTACCGGGTTTGTAAACACCATGAACATTTCCGAAGGCAGCTGCAACCGTAAAACGATCACTGATTTTTGAAAGCTCCTTGTACGCAAAGGCCACTTCTTCGGGCTGGGTATAAAGTTTAGAACTGTCGATGTCGGTATTGTCCACGCCATCTTCCTCGCCGCCGGTAACACCAAGCTCGATTTCGAGGGTCATCCCGATTTTGCTCATCCTTTCTAAATATTTCTTTGAAATTTCAATGTTCTCTTCGATGGGCTCCACCGAAAGGTCGAGCATATGCGAGCTGAACAAAGGCTTTCCGTGTTCTTCGTAATACTTTTCACCGGCATCCAAAAGCCCGTCGATCCAGGGAAGGAGTTTCTTTGCTGCATGGTCGGTGTGCAAAATTACGGGGACACCATATAATTCGGCCATCCGGTGAACATGCTCTGCTCCCGAGACTGCTCCAGCAACAGCGGCTTTTTCATTTTCGTTGGACAATCCTTTGCCCGCATAAAATGCTGCCCCACCGTTTGAAAACTGGATGATAACAGGGGAGTTATTGTTCTTTGCAGCTTCCAAAACGGCATTTACCGAATCGGTGCTCACCACATTTACCGCAGGTATGGCAAATCCATTCTTCTTTGCAATGGAAAAGACTTTTTGAAGATCGTCGCCCGAAATTACCCCGGGTTCAATATGGTCTAAGATTTTTTCTGACATTTTATAATTATTTTGCTAATTTATTAATTGAGTCATTTACAATGTTTGATGAAATATCAAACCCTATTATCTTTTACAAAGTAAACAGTACTATTTTTTTGCAAAAGGACAGCAAATTTACGGATTTCCGCTTAATTAATTATTAATATTTGTTAATTGTTGATAAGTAAGGAAATGTGGTTGATAAGATTGGGTTGCTGGAAACGGTTAAAGTCAAAACGTCATTGCGAACGAAGGGGAGGAATGCGTGGTGGGATGAAACAATCTGTTAGCTACTGGCTTGCCTTTTATAACCAATATGTTGCCATGAATTTCAGCCCTCAAGGACAGCCTTTTAATCTCTCGTCATTTGTAGCTGGGCATAAAAAGGATTGACTGGCCTTTAATTGGGGACCACGTAATGAATCCCGGCATCGGGGCCCAATGGTAACCCAAGGAGCAACCAAATCACCAGTAGGATAATCCATGAAACCAGGAATACAATGGAATAAGGGACCATGGTCGCAATGATTGTCCCTATACCTGCCTTTGGATCATATTTTTGGACATAGGCGATAATCAGCGCAAAGAAACTCATCATGGGTGATATAACATTCGTTACACTGTCGCCAATGCGGTAAACCACTTGTGACAATTCGGGCGAATATCCCATGATCATGAACATGGGAATGAAAATAGGGGCAAGGATGGCCCATTTGGCCGATGCGCTTCCCATGAGCATGTTGATACTTGCGGAAAGCAGAATAAACAGGACCATTTCGGGTATCAGGCCCATATTTGCCGACATAAGAAGGTCAGCCCCTTTAACGGCCAAAATAATCCCCAGGTTGCTCCATTTGAAATAGGCTACAAATTGCGCAGCGAAAAAGACAAGGACAATGTAGGTGGCCAATGTTTTCATGGAAGAAGCCATCCCTTTTACCACATCCGAATCATTTTTAAAAGTCCCGGTTGTAAAACCGTAGGCCAGTCCCATCGTGCAGGCCACAATAAACAACATGGCCACGACCCCACGTATGAGGGGGGATGTGAGCAAACCCCCGTCCGTTCCCCGAAGAAAACCATTTTCGGGGAATGTGCCTATAAGGGTAATGCCCACGATAACCAACAATGCGAGCAAAGCCATCAACAAACCTTTTTTTTCGGTTTTGGAAAGTTTGTCGAACGAATCCTCTTTCTCGTTTGATTCTGTCCTGACGTATTTCCCCAATCGGGGCTCCACGATTTTTTCAGTGACAAATGTCCCTGCAATTGCAATCACAAAAGTGGATACAAACATAAAGTAATAGTTGGCCGTTGCATTGACCTCGTAAGCTGGGTCAAGGATGTTGGCCGCCTCCTGCGATAAACCTGCCAATAAGGGATCCACTGTCCCTAAAACAAGGTTTGCACTGAACCCACCGGAAACCCCGGCAAAAGCCGCTGCCATTCCCGCAATGGGATGCCTGCCGACAGCCACAAATATCACCCCGGCAAGCGGTATGAGCAATACATAGCCCACATCAGATGCTACATTCGACAATATACCCGAAAAAACAAGGATAAAAGTGAGGAGGTGCTTTGGTGAGTTGAGTACCAACATTCGGATAATGGCATTTATCAGGCCACTTTGTTCGGCAATCCCGATTCCCAACATGGCCACAAGGACAATCCCGAGAGGGGCAAATCCCGTGAAATTATCTACCATCTCAAGTAAAATCATGTGGATGCCATCGTGCGATAAAAGGTTTATGGGCCGTACGATTTCACCGGTCCCGGGATGAACGGCCTCCCAGCCCATCCAATGGCCAATTGCCGAAAAAACCAATGCGGAAAGGGCAAACAAGGCGAAAAGTGTGGCTGGGTGCGGCAAGGCATTGCCCGCTCGTTCTGTCCAGTTCAACATCCTTTGAAATATGCCTGTTCTCTTTTTTGCCTTGCCCATAGGTATTTTTCACTAAGTTATCTATTTGCCACAAAGAAACGAAACTTTGTAAATAGTTTTGGGATTATTTTGATGGGTGTACGACAAATTGCCCTTTTCTTTTTCTTTAAAATTTGATTTGGAGTTTAAAAAAAGTGGGTGATCTTCAAAACCGGTAAAATGCCGGTCAATCTTACCTACATAACGTAAACCAATAGTGCGATGAATGAAATTACAGAAATGATTACCAGTCCTGGAAGAAATAAATTCAGGATGGCTTTGCCAACATTGAAATTTTGAATTAACATATTACCTGTCACTAAAATAATCAATGACCAAATACCTAAAAGAAGTTCTGTCATCCCAAAAACAAACCACATTGTATTATTGAACATGGAATTGTTCACAGGGACACTTTTAAATAAACCTTCCTGGAACATGAAAATCTCCGGGAACAAAAGTAAAAGCGAGCCTAAAGACGGGATTAGTGCCCATGCAATGATTGTCCTGAACTTATCAGATTCTGCCGTTCCATCAATCCATTTTCCTGTCACGCTCATTCCCCATGCATAAATGCAATAGCTTTCCAACCAAGTGAGCCTCCAAGAACAACTGCCATGGCGAGGATAACCAACGTAGAAGTGTTGTCGCCCATGTTTTTCATCGAAGCCCTATCGATGGCCCTTGATATGCCACCAAAAACGAGCAGTATGGTTACAACTTTTGAGGGGAATTGTTCAGGATGTAAACAAGTGTGTCGGTAGGTTTTGTCAGTATTTTTAAAAGTAGGTTATCTCTATGGATTTCTGTTTCTGCCTGTTCGGGTATTTTTTGCTTTTCAGCCATTGTTTGATTGTTTATTGGTTTAGGGCCAGGATTTATATGAGTAAGTAATTAAACCGAATTTCATCTTTAGAATTGGATAAATCAAATGTAAAGATAGTTTTTTTAATCAAACCACTATTCTATTTCTATTTTTTTATTCTGTTTTTTTAACTTTATTCCCCCCAACTTTTCCAGTTAAGATACGTACATTTGCAGCCCGTTTTTTATTCAGGTAAGTAAATACTTAAAATGAGAATTTACAATAAGGATATTTTCGCGAAACGGATAACAAAATAGGTTCTAATACCATATCCAATGGAAATGGGTTATTGTTCCAAATATAAAAAGAACATAATTGTAATGCGATAATGATTGAATGCAAGAATGCATGAATGTTTAAATAGCTTATAGTTTTAATACCGGGGGAACGGGGCTATTTACCCTGGTATTTAAGGGATAGTTTTTTATTCTCGCATTGAAGCATTCAGTCATTGTGGCATTTATGGCATTTAGTTGTTTAATTGGGTTTTCTCACTAAATTTGTATTAGGACCAAAAAACATGACACAAATGAGCAAAAACAACATATCTTCGAAACCCGGGTATATTTTTGAAACAAGCTGGGAAGTTTGCAATAAAGTAGGGGGGATTTATACGGTTCTTTCATCCAAGGCCCAAACCATGATGGAGGGGTACGGCGACAACTATATTTTCATCGGGCCGGACGTATGGAAAGAAACCATCGAGAACCCTGACTTTATAGAGGACAATACTTTGTTTTCGTCCTGGAAAGAAACTGCCTTGAAGGAGGGACTGAAGCTAAAGATTGGCCGTTGGAACATCCCGGGTAACCCAATCGCCATCATTGTGGACTTTACACCTTTTTTTACGGAAAAGGATAAAATATTTGCCTCTTTTTGGGAGACCTATAAGCTCAATTCCATTTCGGGTGGTTGGGATTACGTCGAGCCGGCTTTGTTCGGTTATGCAACCGGGAAAGTAATCGAGAGTTTTTACAATTTTTACCTTTCCGCACAGGACAGGATCATTGCCCATTTCCATGAATGGATGACCGGGGCCGGTGTTTTGTACCTGAACGACAAAACCCCACAAATAGGTACGGTTTTCACCACTCATGCCACCAGCCTGGGGCGCTCCATTGCCGGGAACAATATGCCATTATACCGTGATATGGAAAATATGGATGCAGCAAGGATGGCTGAGCAACTCGGGATAGCGGCAAAGTATTCCCTCGAAAACTTATCCGCAGAGGTTTCTGATTGTTTTACCACTGTGAGCGATATTACCGCCGGAGAGTGCAAAAGCCTGATGACAAAGGAGGTGGACGTTGTAACACCCAATGGGTTTACGGCTTCGTTCCTGCCTTCGCCCAAAACCTTTACCGCAAACAGAAAGAAAGCCCGTGCAAAATTGGTACAGGTAGCTGAAGCTGTCCTTGACCAAAAGATAGAAAAAGATGCGATGATGCTGCTTACAAGCGGTCGCTATGAATTCAGGAACAAAGGCCTTGATGTTTTTATTGATGCTTTGGGCAAATTGAACCAATCGGATAATAACAGGCAAATAGTGGCTTTCGTTGCTGTTCCGGCCAACCATGCAGGCCCTCGCAAGGATGTCCAAAAGTTGATGGAGGGAGCTGATTATGCAAAACCCGTTTCGGGCGAATACCTTACACATAATTTATATAGTGTGGCGCATGATCCGGTTTTGAACAAAATTTCGGAAAACAAACTGGGGAATTCCCCTATTGATAAGGTGAAGGTGGTTTTTGTGCCGGTTTACCTCGATGGGAACGATGGGGTTTTTAATATGGGGTATTATCAATTGCTCCCCGGTTTTGATGTAACTGTTTTCCCTTCATATTACGAACCCTGGGGATATACGCCCATGGAAAGCATCGCATTTAAAATACCAACACTTACAACTTCATTGGCAGGTTTTGGCCTGTGGTTGCAATCACATGCAGATATAAAAAACAAGGCAGCTTTTGTGGTCGAAAGGGACGATGAAAACTATTCGGAGGCAGTTGACCGGATTTCCGGACACCTGATGGATTATGCTTCGCTGAACAAAGAAGATTATCGCAAAGCTGCAACCGAGGCCTATGAAATTTCCAAATTGCTTTATTGGGAAAACCTTGCCGGAAATTACCGTAAGGCTTATGGTATTGCCTTGAAAAAAGTTGAAAGCCGTTCTGATTTGTTCAGCAATAAACAGTCCATACAATATAAGGTCTATACCAATGGGACATCGTTGAAACCGGAATGGAAAAAGGTGTATGTAAAAGTGAATGTGCCCGAAGAACTGGAACCTTTGCGCGAACTATCCATGAACCTGTGGTGGTCGTGGAATTATGAGGCCGGGGAACTGTTTATGTCCATCAATAAGGATTTATGGGAAAGCGTTCGCCATAACCCGGTGGTTTTCCTAAACAGTCTCTCTTTTGAGAAGTTTCAGGATTTACGGAAAGACGAGGCATTTCTCCGGGCAATGGAAAAAGTTTATGCCTCGTTTAAAAAGTACATGGACGAGGCAAAAAACAAACCTGAAAACCAAATTGCCTATTTCAGTATGGAATTTGGCCTTCACGAATCCATTCGCACCTATTCCGGTGGTTTGGGGATACTTGCCGGGGATTACCTGAAACAGGCCAGCGATTCCAATGTGAACATGGTCGGCATAGGTTTGATGTACCGGCATGGGTATTTCAGTCAGAGTATCTCTTTGTTTGGCGATCAGATAGCGGGCACAATACGTGAGAAATTCGCAGAACTGCCCATCCATCCTGTTTACGATGAAAACAATGATTGGTTGAAAATAGGTGTTGCCCTGCCCGGTCGTACCCTCACGGCCAAGGTGTGGGAGGTGAAAGTGGGCAGGATTTCGCTTTATTTATTGGATACCGATAATTACATGAATTCAGCTGATGACCGCACGATCACAAGCCAGTTGTACGGTGGTGATTGGGACAACCGTTTCAAACAGGAATTATTGCTCGGGGTAGGGGGGATACGGTTGATCGATGCCCTTGGCCTGAAACCCGATGTTTTCCATCTGAACGAAGGGCATGCTGCTTTTGCCGGGATGGAACGCCTCCGCTACCTTGTTCAGGACAATGCACTTGGTTTTGATGCTGCCCTGGAAGTTGTGAGGGGGAGTACCCTTTTTACGACCCATACACCTGTCCCCGCCGGCCACGACAAATTTACCGAAGATGTTTTGAGGACCTATATCCCGCACTATGCAGATCGTTTGGATATTTCATGGGAAGATTTTATGGGCCTGGGCCGTTTTAATAAAAAAGACCACACCGAACGCTTTTCGATGAGCGTACTGGCAGCAAATTGCTCAAGCGAAATAAACGGTGTGAGCAAAATCCACGGACGTGTTTCAAGGGAGATGTTCGTCGGGCTGTATCCCGGTTATTTTCCCGAAGAGCTGCATATTGGCTATGTGACCAATGGTGTGCATTATCCCACATGGACTTCGGCAAACTGCCAACGCTTGATGAAGGAGAACAACCTAAATATTGACGATCTTCGGAATGCGGATGAAAAAACCTTGCAAAAATTGCAAAATATCCCTGACAACAAGATTTGGGAAAACCGCAAAAAGGCCAAGAACGATTTTGTGGGATTCCTGAAAGAAAAGGTGAGCAGGGATTTGAAAAAACGCCAGGAAAAACCAAAAGTGATTTTCGATACCCTTGAAGGAATTGACCCCAATGCGTTGTATATTGGTTTTGCCAGAAGGTTTGCAACCTATAAAAGGGCACACCTGCTGTTCACGAACAGGGAGCGTTTACTGCAAATCATTGATGGTTCCGATCGCCCCGTCCGTTTTGTCTTTGCCGGAAAAGCCCATCCCAATGATATCCCCGGACAGGATTTGATAAAAAAGATCATCCATATTTCAAAAGAGCCGGAATTTATCGGGAAGATTTTTTTCCTGGAAAACTACAATATGGCGGTCGCCAAAAAAATGATCCCCGGGGTCGATATCTGGCTCAATACACCTACACGCCCGTTGGAGGCCTCAGGCACGAGCGGTGAAAAAGCGGTGATGAACGGTGTGGTGAACCTGAGTGTTTTGGATGGCTGGTGGGCCGAGGGTTACCGCAAAAATGCCGGATGGGCCATTCCCGAAGCACGTTCGTATGGCAACCAGGCTTTTCAGGATGAACTGGATGCCGAAACCATTTACAATATTATCGAAGATGAAATTTTGCCACAGTATTTCGACAGGGGTGAAAACGGGATTCCACAAGGCTGGGTTTCCTTCGTGAAAAACACCCTTACGGAAGTGGCCCCGAATTTCACCATGAAAAGGATGCTGGATGATTATCACCGGAAATTCTATTCCAAATTGTTCAAACTGAGCAAAAGGGTGAACGAAAAGCATTTTGAGCATGCAATCCGTATTGCCGAATCAAAAAGGATTATCGGCTCCAGATGGGAAGGGCTCGAAGTGGAGGAGATGCGTTTCCCTGATACAAGTTCCGAGCCTTTAAAGCTGGGACAGGACTTTGCCGTGGAAGTTGTTATAAAAACCAACCATATCCCTTCGGCCAATATTGGCGTGGATCTGATCCTTGGGAACAAAGAGAACGGAAAGGTGACGAAAGTTTATCTTTCGGAAGAGTTGGAACTTATGAGCAGCACCGGGGAGATTGCTGTTTACACAGGCTCGGTACATCTAACGGTCGCCGGGATATTTGATTTTGCGGTCCGCATTTTTGCTAAGATCGATTTGCTAAACAACCGGCAGGACGTTAACCTGGTGAAGTGGGCTTAATGCTCACATAGGCAAACGAATCATCCGGTGACTCGAGGTCATCGGATGAATGAAATTTCCAAAAAACATTTCCGGCAGGCAACCATAGCAGCTTCTAATACTGTCTGATGAATAAATAATTTAATATCTTTGTACAAATTTTAAGATTTATAAAACTTTCCCAATGAAAAAAATACAACTGACATTCGCGACTGTTCTACTAATGTTTGCTGCATATGCCGGCAATCCACTTACCACGGTTTTCTCAAGTTTCTACTCTCATGTTGAGCAAGTTGGCCTTGCAGAAAAATATGGAAAACTTGAAGGGAATATAGCAAGCTATATCCTTGATGGTTCGGTGGCACTTGAAAATAAGGCCGCCGTTATCAATGCAATGTACATCGACCCCAAAGCGGATTTCAATGCAACTACTTTCAGGCAGTATCTTGCACGTGCCATTAAAGGTGACTGGCAGAACCTGGATTTGACACAATTGACGGGCGATGAGCTTTTTTGCCTTGCGTATATGACGTATATGGATAAACCATCTGACCCACAGGCCGCATTTGTGATTTTTGAACAGGCAAAGGAAAAATCAAGTTCAAGTTTCCTTGTTGATTTTTTCTATTCATTGGTACATGCGCAAATCTTCGCCAATGATGGAAATTATTGTTAAGCTTTTAAAGTATGTGAAGATGCCCGCAACAATGACAAGCTCACGAATGATTTTGGTGAATATGCCGTTAATGTCATATTTGATTCTGTGAATGATTATAACAAGAAATGCAATTAGTTATCATGTACAATATTAAAAAGCCTGCCTGTTCCGACAGGCTTTTTTTATGTTCGTTATCGCACAATCGCTGTTCGGATTAATACAGTACCATGAAATATGGCTCCATGTTAAATATGTATCCGGTTAATTTAATGAAACATATCTTTTATGGCATGGATTTGTATTCATAAGCGGATTATTTTGAAATTAAGAATTATAAATCAATCAATGGAAACTATGAAAAAGTTGTTACTGTCGGCAATCCTGTTTTTGGGAGCAGCCCTTTATGCCCAGGACGAAATGCGCTTAATGCGTTTCCCTGCAATTCACGGAGACCAGGTTGTGTTTTCATGTGCCGGGGATTTATACACGGTTGAAAAGAGTGGGGGACTGGCCCGGAAACTTACGACCTTTGAAGGCTACGAGATGTTTGCCCGTTTTTCGCCCGATGGGGAAAACATTGCATTTACCGGACAATATGATGGCAATACGGAAGTGTTCCTGATCCCTTCGGAAGGTGGTGTCCCAAAAAGGTTGACCTTCACAGCTACCCTTGGCAGGGATGATGTCTCTGACCGTATGGGCCCCAATAATATTGTGATGACCTGGAAAAACGATGAGCAAATTGTTTATCGTTCACGGAAAAAATCCTTCAACTCTTTTAAAGGCCAGTTGTTTTTGGCCAATGTAAATGGCGGTTTGTCAGAGGAACTGCCATTGCCGAGCGGTGGTTTTTGCAGTTATTCGCCCGATGGGAAAAAACTGGCCTATAACCGTGTTTTTCGTGAATTCCGTACATGGAAGTATTACAAAGGGGGAATGGCCGACGATGTTTGGATTTATGATTTTGAATCAAAGGAAATCAAGAATATCACCAATAATATTGCCCAGGATATTTTCCCCATGTGGCACGGCGATGATGTTTATTTCCTCTCTGACCGTGACAGGACGATGAACCTGTTTGTGTACAACACGGTTTCGGGGGAGACAAAGAAAGTGACCAAATACACCGAATATGATATTAAATTCCCTTCCCTTGGTGACAATTCCATCATTTTTGAGAACGGTGGCTTTTTGTACAGTTATGATATTGCGAGCGGTGAAACCACAAAAATCCCGGTAATAATTGCCAATGATATGATCGAAGGCCGTGATGCGTATAAAGATGCAAGCAAGATGATACGGAGCTATGCTGTTTCCCCGTACGGAAAAAGGTTGGTATTCGGTGCCCGTGGCGATGTTTGGTCGGTGCCGGCAAAACACGGGATTACGAAAAACCTGACCGAAACTTCGGGCGTGCACGAACGTGATGTGGAATGGTCGCCCGATGGGAAATTCATTTCCTATATTTCGGACAAAACCGGGGAAGATGAGATTTATATCCAAAGTCAGGATGGGATGGAAGAAGCTGTTCAGATTACAAAAGGGAGCCATAATTATAAGTATGACCCTATTTGGTCCCCCGATAGTAAAAAAATCATGTGGTCCGACAGGATGCAACGACTGAACTATGTTGATATCGATACCAGAAAAGTGGTTGTAGTGGAAGAAAGCCTGGACGGTGAGCTCAGGGATTATTCCTGGTCGCCGGACAGCCGGTGGATTGCTTTCTCGCTTCCCGAAAGGGCCAAGATGTCGAGGGTTTGGGTTTATAGCCTTGAAACCAAGGAGAAAAACCCGGTGACCGATGATTGGTACAATTCAAGTGGAGCTGAGTTCAGCAGCAATGGCAAATACCTTTTCTTCACTTCTTCAAGGGACTTTAACCCGATTTACAGTTGGACAGAGTGGAACCATGCCTATCGCGATATGTCAAAACTCTATTTTGTGACTTTAAGAAAAGATGTCGAGAACCCATTTGCACCTGAAAACGATGAAGTTGAAGTTAAGGAAGATAAAAGTGGTTCCGGTAACGATAAAAAAGATGATAAAAAAGGCGACAAGAAATCCGAGGCCAAAACAGATGAAGCCGATGGCAAAAACATCGAGATAGATTTTGACGGGATTGTCGATCGTATCCTTGTTATGCCCGGTGATGCAGGTTCGTATTGGAACGTGAACGCTATCGACAACAGTGTGTACTACGTTACTTACAACAGCAAAATGCAGAAATCGGCTTTCAAGCTTTATGACCTGAAAAAGAAAAAGGAAACCGATTTGGGGAACTTCAGTAGCTATATCATATCGTCCAACCACAAAAAAATGATGGTATCCTCCAAGGGCAAATATGCGGTTATTGATTTGCCGAAAGGGAAAATAAGCCTGAAGGATTATGTGGATGTTTCCAATATGAAAGTTTGGGTAAACTTGAAAGAGGAGTGGAAGCAGGTTTTTGATGAAGCCTGGCGGCAAATGCGCGATTTCTTCTACGATCCGGGAATGCACGGACTTGACTGGGAAGCGATCCACACAAAGTATGAACCATTGGTGCCTTACGTGAACAACCGTAATGATCTGAATTACATTATTGGGGAAATGATCGGGGAAATAAGTATCGGCCATGCCTATATCAGTGGTGGCGACAAGCCAAAACCCGAGCGTATTAAAATGGGCCTTCTTGGTGCCGGGTTGAACCGGGATGAATCGGGCTATTATAAAATCGATACGATCCTAAAAGGTGAAAACTGGACAAAAGGAACCCGCGCCCCACTTACAGAAGTGGGAGTTGACGTAAACAAAGGCGATTTTATCATTGCCGTCAATGGCAAGACAACCAAGGACATGAACGACATCTATGAAGCTTTGATCGGGACTGCGGGCAAGGAAGTGCAGCTAACGGTCAATAGCAGTGCTTCTGCTGATGGTGCACACGATATAATCGTGGTACCGGTTGCCAATGAAGCCAACTTATATTATTACAATTGGGTCCAGCATAATATCGATAAAGTGAACGAAGCCACTAACGGGAAAGTAGGCTATATCCATGTCCCGGATATGAGTGCTGCCGGCCTGAACGAATTCATAAAACATTTTTATCCCCAGTTGAACAAAAAAGCTTTGATTATTGACGACCGGGGAAATGGTGGCGGAAATGTGTCGCCCATGATTATCGAAAGGCTTAACAGGCAATTGGTGATGTGGAGCATGATGCGGAACGGCAGATCGGAAACAAGCCCAAGGGGAATGCTTTATGGCCCCAAGGTGATGTTGATCGATAATTATTCCGCTTCCGATGGCGATTTGTTCCCCTTCCAATTCCAGAAAATGAAGATGGGGAAAATTGTTGGTATGCGCAGTTGGGGAGGCGTTGTCGGGATCCGTGGTTCATTGCCATTTATTGATGGTGGCGACCTGAGGAAACCGGAGTTTGCCCGTTTTGACATTGAAGGGAAAAACTGGGAAATCGAAGGCCATGGTGTCGATCCGGATATTGTGGTCGATAACGATCCCGCAAAAGAATATGCCGGTGAAGACCAACAATTGGACAAAGCAATTGAGGTGATACTGGAAGACTTGAAAAACTGGCCGGAGGGGTGGCCGGAGATTCCTGATTTCCCGGATAAGACAAAATAATTTTCGTAATTTTGCCCTTTGCAAACACTCGTAATAAAAACCGACAATACAAAGAATGCTACTTTGTTGGCCGATTTCCTTAAAAGCCTGCAATATGTTAATTCTGTTGTTTTTCAATCAGATAACAATGAAGCTGCATTAAAAGCTGGTGATTGATTGGGTAAAACCCGGACGTCCTGCGACCTATCAGGAAATCGAGGATAAATTATTTGAAGCTGAAAACAGCATGGATCTATCGGTTGCCGAAGCAAAGGAACATACATATAAAAATATTGAAAGTTGGCAGAAGGAACCAAAGTAATGTTCAAGCAGTCGGCTTCTGAAGATATTGCTTATACAGCCTTGTAAATTACAGGGAAAGGCTTTCCCCTTACTGCAAAAAAATTTGCTGATAAGCTTCTTGGGTTTGGGGAATCATTGGCAGTGTTCCGTTCAAATACCCAAAATGTAAGTATATATGTTATTCATGTGAAAAGATTAGCTTGAAGATAGATAATGCCGAGGAATCACTTTCTGATATGTTTCGTGAATTCATCAAACTGAAAAAACCTTCGAGATTATCGAAGGTTTTTTTTCAATTTTCCGTTTTTCAATGCTATAGCCCCAGTTTCGCTTTTACCATTTCCGTGATATCGTAATCTTCGTTCAGGTAAACCCAATTGCCCTCCATGCTGATATCAAAAACATAATCGTAACCCATCTCTTTGGCAAGTGCCTTTGCTGCACCAAATACCTGATCCTGTAGAGGCTTTATTTTTTGTTCCTGGAGTTTCGCCATATCCCCGTCCCTGCCAAACTTTTGTTCCTTAAAATCATTTGCCTGTTTTTCGGCATTGAAAATCTCCTCCTGCTTTTTTTTCCTGGATTCGGGTGAAAGGCCAGATTCGTTTTTCACGTACTCTTTATAAAGCTGGTCGATGCGCTTGAATTTATTGTCGATTTCGGTATCCCAGATTTTGGCAATGGAATCCAGTTCTTTGTTTGCCTTGCTGAAAGCGGGCATTTCTTCTAAAATAACCGCGGATTCAAAATAGGTTAGTTTCTGGGCAAAACTTATTTGCCATGTAAATACAATTAAAAATATTCCAAGGATTGCTTTTTTCATAATAATAAAGTTTAAAAAATTTTGCTTTGCAGTACATATATCACGCCAAAATATTTTGAGCGAAATTATTTTTTTTATGGAACCGGGATATGCCCGATGGGCGAAAAAGGCCATTGTGCCACCTTTCCGGCTTTAATGTTGTTTGCGATTTGCGTTTCGGGCGGTTATTCCCGTTCAAGATAGATGTTTGCAAGTGGGTACCGGATAATGGCACTTTTCAAGAAACCATCTTCATATATATATTCGTAATCGTTTTTCTTGCTTTTGTTAATCTTGAAAACATGGTAAATGTGATCGCCAATGGCCTCGATCTTCTTTTGTTCCCCACTTGTTTCGTAATAGATCGTTGAAATGTTCACGGGCTCGTTAAAATAAACAAGGCTGCCGCTATACTTTATCTTATTGTAGATGTAGGTGGTGTCCTCGCCCTCCTCGATTACAGTATAGAAATTCCCTGTTTTGATGATACGGGTATCGGAACTCACTTTCCCTTTTCGTATTATTTTCAAGTGCGATTGCAATAACTCTCCGTTGCGATAGGTCCCTTCCTGTGAATAAATTCCCTTATATGTAAAAATGAACTTGAAATCTACATTGGTTATGGCTTTAACAATTGTGTCGTGCCCGATAATTTGTTGTTCAACGTTTAATTCGCCCACATCCATACCGAATACTTCGATACTGTATTTAGCTTTCTTTACCTGCGTTTGTGCGATGCAATGAAAAGATGAAATAAAATTGAGGATGCCAAGCAACCCTAATTTTATTATTTGTTTTGAAAGACGTGTCATTGCAATTAAATAACCTGAATTGGGAAAAAGCCAAGAATGGCATTTTAAGCCGTGATATTTTTAGAGTGGGCAAATATACTATTTTTAACATTTGTGTTATCCTTCTTTAGTTTGGGTATGTTTAAAAAGTTTAATTTTGCAGTTATATTGATTTTTCACTATGGAACATTCCCACCATCACGATCCCAATTCCGGAAATATAGGGCTGACCATCATCCTTAACCTTGGGATTAGCATTGCACAGATTATCGGTGGGGTTGTTTCGGGGAGCATGGCACTGCTCTCGGATGCCGCACATAATTTCAGCGATGTGCTATCGTTGATCATTAGTTGGGCCGCACGGAAGCTTACCAGGCGGAAATTGACCACCGACAGGACTTTTGGGTACAAACGGGCAGAGATTTTTGCTGCTTTTGTTAATTCCACTACATTGATAGTTATTGCGGTTGTTTTGGCTATCGGGGCGATTGAACGATTAATGGACCCAATTGAAGTTCAGGGGAGCATTGTCATTTGGCTTGCTGGGCTAAGTGTCCTCATAAATGGTTTGTCGGTTCTGCTGATCCATAAAGATGCTAAAAGGAGTATGAACATGAGATCGGCCTACCTGCATCTGTTTACCGATATGCTTACCTCCATAGCTGTGCTTATTGGTGGCATTTTGATGAAATATTATGGCTGGTATTGGGTCGATGGTGTTTTGTCGTTGGGAATAGCTGCTTTTCTGGTTTATAGCAGTTGGGCCATTTTTGCAGGATCGCTTAAAATAATGATGCAGTTTACGCCCCAATCCATCGACATTGAAAAAATTGCAGTTGAAGTCCAGAAAATTGATGGGTTGAAAAACATCCATCATATCCATGTATGGCAGCTTGATGAACATGAAATCATCTTTGAAGCCCATGTTGACCTTGATATGGATATCCGGCTTTCCGAATTTGAGATCATCCTGCAAGATATCAATGAAATCCTGCGTCAATGTGAAATCCATCATTGCAATATCCAACCCGAATTTGCTGTTGAGGACAATAAGGAATTAATCAATAACCAGGTACATTGAAAAGGGTGATGAACAAAATTGAGATATTGTGTCCCGGTAGAAATTGCCCAAAATGTAAACGCTTCATCAGGTATTTTGAAAAGTTCACTATTGAGAATAATATTGAAGCCGAAATATTTGTCCTTACTTCCCTGAAAGAATTCCTGCGATTTAAAACATGGTTGCTCCCAAGTGTATTTATAAACGATATTAAGGTTGGCAGAGGGTATATCCCCAATGAGAAGAAGATCTGGGATGCTTTCAATAATTGAAACGATAAGATGAAAATATTGATAATTTGTACCGGGAACACTTGCCGTAGCCAAATGGCGGAAGGATTCCTCAAATCATTCGATCCCCGTTTGGAAGTTTTTTCTGCAGGGACAAAGGCCGAGTCAAAAGTAAATCCCTTTGCAATTAAAGTGATGGGAGAGGATGGGGTCGATATAAGTTTGCAACAACCCGAACCCGTTGAGAAATACCTTAAAGAAAGCTTTGATTAGGTGGTTACCGTTTGCGATGGTGCAAAAGAAATCTGTCCGGTGTTCACGGGCAAAGTCAAAAACCGTTTGCACATGGGTTTTGAAGATCCTGCCGATGCTACGGGGACACCTGAAGAAATTATTTCGATTTACCGGAAAACCAGGGATCGGATAAATGAAGGGTTTTTAATGTTTTATAAAGAATTGGTATTTGATTGGAAGCACAAAAAGCCTCATTGAATTGTGGTATCAGTTCCTATGATGCACAGCAACTCAGCTTGGCCACATCTTTCCCAAAGGTAATGGCTGCCAGTTTAATCCCTTCGCCAAGGGTTAAATAGGGATAAAAGCTTTCAGCAAGTTTTTTTACCGTAATACCATATTTTATGGCCATGCTCAATTGTTGAATAAGCTCGCCACCTTCGGGGGCAACAATGCGTGCACCGATAAGTTTGTCGGTTTCGGTGTTGCGGATGAGCTTGATAAACCCTCTCGTATCATTTGCCGCTATCGCCCTGGGAATATCCTTTAAGCCAATTTTTGAAACTTCAAAGGGGATATTCAGGTTCTCAGCTTCCGTTTCGTCCATCCCGGCACCTGCCACTTGTGGATCGGTGAAAACCACCCAGGGCAATGAAGAATAGTCCGATTTTTTGCCCATTCCACTGAAAGCGTTTTCGATGGCTGTTTTCCCCTCAAAGGCAGCTGTGTAAACATAAGCAGGGGTGTTGATACAATCGCCCGCTGCATATATGTTCGGGATATTGCTTTCCAAATTTTCGTTTACACCGATAAATCCTTTTTCTGTTAACTTTAGGCCAATCCGCTCTGCTGCCAGCCTGTTTGTATTGGGTTTTGTACCCGTGGAAACCAGTATCTTTTCTGCTTCAAAAGTTTTTTGTGTGCCATCTTGTTCGGTCGCCACCCGTATTCCATCATCATTCTCCGAAACATCAATAAAATTAAGCCCGGTATGGATAACAAGCCCATCGTCCCTTAAATGTGATGTGAGCTCTTCCGCCACATCGGAAGACAATTTTGAAAGCACGTGCCCGGATCGTTGGAGCAGTGTAACTTTTGTCCCCAAACGATGATATGCCTGTGCAATCTCCAGGGCGATATACCCGCCCCCCAAAACAATCATCGATTTGGGCTGTTTCTCCAGATCGAATAAACTAATATTGGTGAGGTAATCCACATCTGCCAACCCTTTAATATTTGGGATTTTAGTTGTTGCACCCGTAGCAACAAGGAATTTGAGGGCTTTGTATTTGTCTTTTCCATTGACCAGAATGGTTTTTCTGTCAATAAATTCAGCCCATCCCCGGATCATTTTCAGGCCTTGGAAATCGCTCACCACATCCATGTACTTTTTTTGTTGAAGGCTGGCAACCAGTTCATTTTTGTCCTTGATAACCTGGCCAAAATCGATATCCACACCTTTGGGCCTGATCCCGGTAAAGTTGGAATGGCTTGCATGATATGCAGCTTCCCCGGCACGGATGAGGTTTTTTGAAGGGACACATCCCACATTGACACAGGTGCCGCCAAATTCCAAACCACCGTTTGCCATCAAGGTGGCCAGGCCCAGGCTTTCGGCCTTTATGGCCGCTGAAAATGCTGCCGATCCACCGCCAATGATAATCAGGTCGTAAGTTGTGGGGGATGCGTTTTCTGCCGGGATTTCCCCCGTTACCTCGTAAGGGGTTGCATTGATGATGGAAATGATTTCTTCTTTGGAAATTTCATTTTCATCAAATGTAAATGTACCTGTTCCTTTGGGATAGCTGATATCTTTTGAATCAATGCCTTGTTTGTCCCTGAATTGTTTGTCGATGGAAGTTGCGCAATGATCGCAGGTCATCCCTTTTATTTTCAAATTTAATATTTCCATACTGTTTTGTTTTTAGTGTTCTCCCACAACTGTATATCCGGTTGCATCCACGGCCTTTATTATTTCTTCTTTGGATGTTTTTGATTTATCGAACCGAATATCGGCTTTTCCTGTTTTAAAATCTGCCTTCGCTTCCAGGACCCCATCAACTTCGCGGCTTGCATGTTCAATGTGGTGATTGCACGATTCACAGGTCATGCCCTTGATCTCAAGATGGACGATTTCGATAGTTTGTGGGTTCACGGCAACAGTTTCTTTTCTGTTGTCAGGATAAAAAACTTCAGAATAATAAGGGAATGCAAGCATTATAGCGGCAAAAACGGTAATGATCCCGAGGAATTTCTTCGATTGCCAGAAGGAAGGCCTGTCATCTGTTTCGCAGTCGCATTCAATGGCATCGGCTTTCGAGGGTTTTAGCTTTTGGTACCAGGCAAAGCCCAATACCAAAACGGTAATTCCAATTAAATAAGGCCTTGCCGGTTCCAGCCACGAAAAACTTGCAGCTAATCCACTGGTGCCCGCAACAAGTGCAAGTACGGGCGTTATGCAGCAAAGCGATGCCGCTATAGCAGAGAGTACCCCTGCGCCCATGAGTTTGTTTGATGTTTTTTTCGTTTCCATTTTATTTAGTTTTTTTTTGTTCTTGGTCGTTCAAATAAATCAAGCTTACAGAATTGTCGCCATAATTTGTAACATATATCCTATCTTCAAAGGGGATTGCCCCAATTGGGTTTGTACCGGTTTCATACTCAGTTCCAATCTTTTCAAAAGTTTTGGCATTATACCTGAAGACTTTGTTTGTGCTAAAGTTTACAACGAATATTTCATTTTCATCTTCGGAAAGAACTGCCTCCTCAGGGCCCGAAAGCCCATCTATTTCATATATGATCTCATCTGTATCCGTATTGATAACATGGATTACATTATTGAAAAAGTTTGATATAAACAGAAAATTCCTGTCTTTGTTGGCATGGACCAATTCAGGTTTGCCGCCTGTTTCCAGAAAAGTGGTTTCCCCGTTTGCCATATCAATGATTGAAATATTCCCATCAGAAGTGTTTGTTACATACAATTTATTGTCATTTGCCGAGATCCCGATCCCATCCGGCCCTTGTCCCGTGGGATAACTGTCGAGGCTGTCAAGGCTAACGGCATCTAACTTCACTGCCATTTCTTCATCAATAAAAATGACATAGATAATATTCCCATTCTTTGATGTCGTAATTCCACCGATAGGTGACGAAAATTCTTTTTCGGCGATGATGGATTGCGTATTGTTGTCGATAATGACCACTTGGCCACCATACCCACTTACGGCAACTTTTCCGGAATTGCCCAATTGCGAAAAGCCCCAGGGGTTCCTGATTCCCGAAATGGTTTTTACAACTGCATTTGTTTCTGTGCCTATTATCGAAACGGTCGTATCTTCCACATTGGCAATATAGACATACTTATTGTCAGGTGTAAGGTACATTGCATCAGGTCCCGATCCCACCGGGATTATTTTGTTTTCAGGCGATACCTGGGGGTTGGGTGTGTCGTTTGCTCCTTTGTCCTGGTTACATGCCAATAGAGTACTTATTAAAACTATCTGTATTATGCTTATTTTGTTCATTGTGTGTGATTATAGATTTTAATTGGTTTTATTTTGTCAAAAAGAGGGAAAAGGATAGTGTCAAAATCTTTGTTCAACCGATAAAATATTGTTTGTCCGGTTTTTCTGGCAATTATCAT
>JAJRTT010000064.1 GCA_024278155.1 Bacteroidota bacterium
CTATTTTCGATTTGAATCTCCGTTGGATATCTCACCTGAAGTTATGACCCGGATAGTCTCAATCGACCGGAAAGCCATTAATGATGGCTATCTGTATGCTTATGCCAATCAAAAGGAATTTATGCGATTCCTCAATTTGGATATTGATTTTGAAGTTTTGCCCGCTCCGGGAATTGTACCTGATGTTGTCATGCGCAGCGAGGTTGACCTCAAACAAATAACCGATTGGGACTTTTATCCAACTTATGAAGCCTATGTCGATATGATGTACCAGTTCCAGGAAGAATACCCCGGTTTGTGCGAGATAATTACAATTGGCGAATCAGTGGAAGGGAGGGAGCTGATCGCGGCCCGGATTTCGGACAATGTGGGAGAAGATGAAGGGGAACCAAAGTTCCTTTATACCTCATCGATCCATGGTGACGAAATTACAGGATATGTTTTGATGCTCCGGCTGATTGACTACCTGCTGTCAAATTACGGGAGCCTTTCCAATGTTGACGGGCTTGTGAACAATATGGATATATTTATTAACCCACTTGCAAATCCCGATGGGACTTATTATGGTGGGAACAGTTCGGTAAACGGGGCACAGCGTTACAATGCAAACAATGTTGACATGAACCGGAATTACCCCGACCCCGAAGATGGACAACATCCCGATGGTAATGAGTGGCAACCGGAAACAATAGCTTTTAAGCAGTTTGCAGAGGATTATCAGTTTACGGCATCGGCCAATTTCCATGGTGGCGCCGAAGTGTTCAATTATCCATGGGACACATGGCCACAACTCTCCCCCGAAGATGAATGGTGGCAATACGTGGGACATGAATGGGCCGATACCGCCCAGTTTTATTCCCCTCCGGGATATATGACAATGTTGAACGATGGAATCACAAATGGCAATGCTTGGTATGAGGTGAATGGTGGACGTCAGGATTTCATGAACTATTTCAGGGATTGCCTTGAAGTCACGGTGGAAATTTCGAATATAAAGCTGGTTCCAGCAAGCCAATTGCCTGACTATTGGGAATACAATTACCGTTCTTTCCTGAATTTCATGGGCCAGGCATTGCAATTGATCGGGATCAAGGAACAAAGTTTTGGCAAGGATTTCATTATCTCCCCCAATCCTTCAAATGGATTTGTCTATTTGAGTTATCTTGGTGATACAGACAAAGATATTGAAGTTACTGTTAGCAATAGTTTAGGCAACCAGATACTTAAGGAGGATATAGGTTTTGGGGCTCATGTTTCAAGAACAGAAATTGACCTTAGACAATTTCCTGCCGGGGTTTATTTTATTAAGTTGAAGATGGGAAGTCAAGTATTTACGAAGAAGGTTATTGTTATATAGCATGATATATTAAGTTTTGAAAAAAAGAAATGATGGTTGAAAGGCCAAATGACGAAATAATAGTTTGGGTTTCTGCAGGAAATAAAATGACCAGGATACAGTCACTTCTTGGTTAAGCGAAATAATAAGTTAAAATGAAAAAACACCAACTCGAACTAATCATATTTTTTGCCGGGACAATAACCATGGCCTTTGAATTGGCGGGGTCCCGTATCCTCGGGCCTTATTTTGGGGCATCCATATTTATCTGGACCAGCCTTATCGGTATTATCATGGGAAGCCTGAGCGTGGGATATTGGTTCGGGGGGCAGGTTTCCATCAGAAGGTCGGATTTGAAGATATTGTCAATACTTTTGCTTTTTGGGGCCATTTTTATTTTTGTCACCGCCTTTGGCCACGACTATATTTTAAAAAGGGCAGTAAAGTATATTCCCGATTTCAGGCTCCAGGTGGTTATTTCATCGGCTGTTCTTTTTGGCCCGGCAAGCCTTTTTATGGGAGCTGTTTTGCCCTACGCCGTAAAACTGAAAATCAATACAGTTGAATCATCGGGCATCGCCGTGGGGAGGCTTTATGCGCTCTCTACCATTGGCAGTATCACGGGCACTTTCCTTTCGGGCTTTGTCCTTTTGCCCCTTTTTGGCTTCCTGAACATAATGTATGCCCTCACGGGGATATTGTTGGTTTTTTGTTTCTGGATATTTTTCGTTGATAAAACCAAAGTCTATCTCGCGGTAACCCTGTTTTCGATCGTCTTGCTTTCTTCCGTTTGGATAAAGACTTATACAAAAGAAGTGGATTATATCGATAAAGACACGCAATACAACAGGGTTTTTGTTTACAATACCACCGACAAGCCAACTGGAAGACCGGTCAAGATGCTTGCTGTCAACAACGAGCATAGCTCGGCGATGTTCCTTGACGGGAGTGGGCTGGTGTTTGAAGTACTGAAATATTATCATCTTGTAAAACACTTTAACCCGGGTTTTAAACACTCGTTGATGATCGGGGGCTCGGGCTATGCGTTCCCAAAAGATTATCTGGAAAGATATCCTGAAGCTACAATGGACGTGGTTGAAATTGACCCCGAATTGACAAGCATCGCCTATTCCTATTTTGATTTGCCCCATGATCCCCGTTTGCGGATCTTCCATGAAGATGGCCGGACATTCATCAACCGGGAGGAGAATAAATATGATGCCTTTTTTATGGATGCCTACAAATCCATGATAACCGTCCCTTTCCAGCTTACCACAAAAGAAGCGATCCAAAAGATATATGACATCCTGAATGAAGATGGTGTGGTTTTGGCGAATTTGATTTCAACTTTATCGCATAAAAGCAATGCTTTTTTAAGGGCAGAACTGGCAACGTACAAGAGTGTGTTCCCGCAGGTTTATCTTTTTGCGGTGCAATATCCAAACCCAACGGAAAAAGAAAAAGAACATTTCCAGAATTTCATGCTCGTGGGGTTAAAAACAGGTGTTAAACCTTCTTTGATGAGTGATAACAAAGAATTGAATGAATTCTTATCGCACCTTGTCAAGATCAATATCGAAGAAGACCTTCCCATACTTACCGATGATTTTGCCCCGGTGGAATATTATACTTCCATGGCTTTGGATAAATAGTGCTTGAACTTAATGTGTCTAACCGAAGTGAACACCTGAGCTTAAACCAAAACGGAACACGCCCCAAACGATAATGGCAAGCAAAAAGAATTTCCAGTAAAACCTGATTTTGCGCGGTTCTTCGTCAAAGTATGTTTCATTGAACGATCCGAAAGCCATCATAAGTGGAATCATGAACAAGAGGATGGTGCTAAGTTTAAACGTTTCAAAATAGGCTTCGTCCTCTGAACCAAAATAAAAATTATTGGGTATTTTCAGCAAGATCAAGATAACCGTACCAATAATTACGGGCAAAACAACCTGGCTCGACAACAGGAAACGTTTGTTGCTTTTGTCCACAAAGTTCAGGTAGGTATTGCCCGAAATCAAAAATGATTTGGCCGTAAAACCACCCAGCGCAACAAGGGCAAAAATGGAGAATATGGAGAATATCATTTTCCCTGTGTCCCTGAAATACAAATAGGAAATCACCCATCCAAATTCCTTGTTCAGCAAGGTGCCCATGAGCAGTGAACCAAAAAACATAATCATCCCGTGGATAAACCCCCAAAGGAAAAACAGCTTCAAGATACCACGTTCATTACGGAAAGTACTGAAAATGATCAGGAACACCGACCCAAAAAACAAACCGGTCAGTGGGGCAATGCTATAAAGGATCTTAACGGAATCGGCTGTCCAGTCGCCCCTATCAATGTTGTAATATATTTTATAATAAAACATGATGGTCCGGTAATCAAAACTACGGGCAACCCAAACCGTGATGAGCATACTGATTCCATAAAGCACCAAATAGGAGAGGAGGAACAAGGAAAGGGAGTTCAGGAAAACCCTGAAATGCTTTTTGTGTTTTTCTTTATTATGGACAAAAGCACTCGCCGAATTGTAAAGCCCCCTTGAAGTCCTCTTGTCAAAGGTTTTCAGGAATACGATGAAATTCATGAACTGTCTTTTCAAATAGTATCTCATCAATCGCCGGCGGCGTTTCTTTACTTCGGTTTTAGTAAGTTTTTTCTGGACCTTTTGTTCCTGTTTATGCAATTTGTCCTGTTGCCGTTTCTCAACAAGCCGTCTTTTTATTTCAAGTTGTTCTTCTTTGGCCAGGGCTATTTGTTCCTTGATAAATTTTCTTTTCTCTTTTTTCAGGCTTTTCCTCTTTCGGTACAAAAAACGGATTTTACGGTATATGGTATAGGTTTTACTCCTGTCCGATTTCCTTTTTACTGTTGTCCCGGCTTTTTTTATGGACTCTTCCTGAATGGGGTCCCGTTGCTTTTGCCCGTGCTTCAACAATTTCTTTTTATACCTCATGAACCGGACACGGCGGTAAATGACATAAAACCGTTTGCCCATCAATTTCCTCTTGGTTTTTTCGTTCATCGGTATTGAATTGTTTGTCGCAAAAATAGGAATTTTCTATTGCCAAATAGAATTTAAAACCCATAAAAAAACCGGTTGGCAATACCGACCGGTCTTTATCACATAAAAAGGTTTTTTTAATCTACGGCCATACTGGCTTCTTCTTCCGGGTATTCGTGGTTGTCAACTTTCGCCTTGATTTCCGAAAAAGCCTTGATCGTATATTCCACGTCTTCCAGCGTGTGCATAGCTGTTGGTATCAGCCTTAGCATGATAACGCCTTTTGGGACTACCGGATAAATCACTATGGAACAAAAGATATTGTAGTTCTCGCGAAGGTCAACAGTGACATGCATGGCCAGAGGGGTTTCCCCATGTAAAAACACCGGGGTCACTGGCGATTCCGTGTCCCCAAGGTCGAGACCTGCTTTCCTGAGCCCTCCCTGAAGCGCTTTAACGATTGTCCAGAGTTTTTCTTTGTGCTGTGGTTCGTTCCTGAGCATGTCCAACCTTTTGAGCGCACCCATCACCATTGGCATGGGCAATGATTTGGCATATATCTGCGAACGCATATTGTACATCAGGAAGTTGATCACTTTTTTGTCTCCTGCAACAAAACCACCGATTCCTGCCATGGATTTGGCAAAAGTGCCGAAGTATAAATCTATTTCATCCTGTACACCAAAATGCTCCCCGGTCCCGGCCCCGTTTTCGCCCATGGTACCAAACCCATGCGCATCATCCACCAAAAGCCTGAAACTGCATTTCTTTTTCATTTCAACAATTTCGTCCAGTTTCCCAAGGTCTCCCGCCATCCCATAAACCCCTTCAGTGATCACAAGGATACCTCCACCGGTTTTTTCCACTATCTTAGTGGCCCTTTGCAGCTCCTTGTCCAGGTTCTCCATATTATTGTGCGGATAAACGAAACGCTTTCCAAAATGCAGGCGCATACCGTCAATGATACAGGCATGGGCATCGGAATCATAAACGATTACATCCCGCCTGTCAACCATTGTGTTGATTATGGACACCATTCCCTGATAGCCGTAATTCAATAAATAGCTAGCTTCTTTGCCCACAAAATCAGCGAGTTCCTGTTCAAGTTGTTCATGGTATCTTGTTTGTCCCGACATCATCCGTGCACCCATTGGATAAGCCATTCCCCACTTGGCTGCGGCATCTGCATCGGCTTTTATTACATCGGGGTGACCTGCAAGGCCAAGATAATTGTTCAAACTCCAGACAAGGTGTTCCTTGCCGAGAAACATCATTTTATTCGAAATTGGCCCCTCCAGCTTTGGGAATGCGAAATAACCATGGGCTTTAGCCATGTATTTCCCTAAAGCTCCCGGTGCGGTTTTAATTTTATTGAAAATATCCATATCAAATCCTTCTTAATTTTTAAAAACGGCAAAACTATGACTATTCACAGGCATATTCAAATATAGTTTTAAAATAATTTCAACAAAATGAAGTTGATGGACTAATTTATAAGAAGTTATAAATAAAAAGCGTTTCGGTTCCCGTGGAAATAATTTAAGGGTTTTTACGTTTTTAATTCTCGATTAATTACCGTAATTTTGCGCCCATGTTTAAAAAAACATCATTGTACATATTAATCGTCTTGTTTTCAGCGGTTTTACCTTCTTGTAGCAAGTATAGTAAAATCTCAAAAAG
Source organism: Bacteroidota bacterium (assembly GCA_024278155.1). Classification (GTDB taxonomy): domain Bacteria; phylum Bacteroidota; class Bacteroidia; order Bacteroidales; family JAADJA01; genus JAADJA01. The sequence goes on from JAJRTT010000064.1 coordinate 6,025, forward strand.
CCAGGACTTTAAGTATAAATATGAAAAAGCGATGGAGTATTACGAGCGTGAAGATTATTATCATGCTTTGAACCTCTTTGACCAGGTCATTCCGTTTTATCGTGGGACCGATGAAGCTGAAGATATTGCTTACAAATATTCCTTTGCATATTACTACCAAAAGGACTATATATTGGCCAGTTATTATTTTGACCGCTTTGCAAAAACTTTTCCGAGAAGTGAAAAAGCAGAAGAAGCTTCGTTTATGACTGCCTATTGCAAGTATTTGGATTCGCCGGTTTACAGCCTCGACCAAACGAATACCTATGAGGCCATAAACGGTTTACAACTTTTTATCAATGCTTATCCCAAGAGTTCCCGACTTGAAGAATGCAATGCCCTGATCGACGAGCTCCGGGAAAAATTGCAGAAAAAAGAATTTGAAACGGCAAAGTTGTACCTTAAAATGAGGAAGTATAAGGCAGCGGTTACATCTTTTGATCAATTGCTGAAAGATTATCCCGATACCAAGATGAAGGAAGATGCCATGTTTTATATGATACAGGCATATTATTTTTACGCATCAAAAAGCGTGAGGTCAAAACGGGAAGAGAGATATGCCGAAGCCATGGAAACATACAACACGTTCATCACCTTATATCCCGATAGCAAACACAACAAAGACATTAAGTACATGACCGATCGGGCAAGAAAACAATTGGACAATATCAAAGAAAGAAACTAATACGATCATAATGGATTATAAAAAAGTTAAAACAAATACGGAAGCAATTACCCGTACCATCCGCGATTTTGATGACCCTACGGGAAATATCTACGAATCAATTGCAATTATTTCAAAAAGGGCCAATCAGATTTCCCTTGAAATGAATGAAGAACTCAGCAAAAAAATCCAGGAGTTTGCCACGACACAAGACAACCTTGAGGAGATTTTCGAGAACCGGGAACAAATTGAAGTGGCCCGTTTTTATGAGCGCCTTCCAAAGCCCACATTGATTGCTGTCCAAGAGTTTATGGACCGGAATACTTATTTCCGTAACCCGGAAAAGAGCAAAATTGATGAATTTTAACCCAGAATGTTAGAAGGAAAAAAAGTCCTGATCGGTGTAACCGGTAGTATCGCTGCCTACAAGGTGCCTTTTCTCGTTCGGCTGCTTAAAAAAGAAGGTGCTGAGGTGAAGGTGCTTGTTTCGGAAGCAGCAAAGGATTTTGTGACCCCTTTGACACTTTCCACCCTTTCTGAAAATCCGGTCTTGTCCGGTTTTTTCGATGAATCAACGGGCAAATGGGAAAGCCATGTGGATTTGGGCAGTTGGGCCGATGTGTACCTTATTGCACCTGTTACGGCCACTACGCTTGGGAAACTGGCAAATGGCATTGCGGACAACCTGCTTATTGCTGTTTATCTTGCTGCCAAGTGCCCTGTCTTTTTTGCCCCTGCCATGGACCTCGATATGTTTCGTCACCCATCTACAGCAAATAACATAAAAAAGTTGACGGCCATTGGCAATATGCTGATCGAGCCCAGGGAAGGTGAACTTGCGAGTGGCCTGATAGGGGCAGGCAGAATGGAAGAGCCGGAAGCCATTGTTGAACGGCTTTCCGTTTTTTTCGGTAAAAAAAAAGACTTCACCAATAGAAAAGTCCTGATTACCGCCGGGCCAACCTATGAAGCCATTGATCCCGTCCGCTTTATCGGAAACCATTCCTCAGGGAAAATGGGATTTGCAATTGCCGAAGAGTTGGCTGACAGGGGTGCACAGGTTGTTTTGGTTGCCGGGCCCGTGAATGTGGCCGCCCACCACAATAACATAAAACGTATCGATGTTAAATCAGCCCGGGAAATGTATGATGTTTGTATGGATGAATACCGAGGTACAGACATTGGAATACTTTCTGCGGCAGTGGCCGATTATTCCCCCAAAGAAATAGCAAAGGAAAAGATCAAGAAGAAAACCAACTCGCTCACCATCGACCTAAAACCAACCAAGGACATCCTTGCTGAATTGGGTCGCAGAAAGACAGAAGAACAGTTCCTTGTTGGTTTTGCACTGGAAACAGAGAATGAATTGGCAAATGCCAAAAAGAAACTGAAAAATAAAAACCTCGATTTTATCGTTTTAAACTCTTTGAAGGAAAAAGGGGCCGGCTTTGGGCACGATACCAATAAAATCACCATTATTGACACACATCTGAAGGTGACACCATTTGGATTAAAATCGAAACAAGCCGTTGCCATTGATATTGCCGATATGATAAGTGAATTGTTTTCCAGTTAAAAATAAACGTATGCGAATTTTTGCCCTCATATTTTTTGTCGTTTTCACCTCAAATCTTTATTCACAGGAGTTTTTGTGTTCGGTTGACGTAACCTCTACGCAGGTACAGGGCTCGGACAGGCAGGTGTACGATGACATGAAAAATGCCTTGATGGAGTTCATCAACAACAGGAAATGGACCAATTACGATTTTAAGGTCGAGGAACGTATTGAATGTACCATGGTGATTACGATTATCGAAAGGGTTTCAACGGATTTGTTCAAGGCAAGGTTGAATATTGTTGCCAGCCGCCCTATTTTCATGTCATCCTATAGTTCGCCCCTTTTGAATTACGTTGACAATAAATTTGATTTTGAATATGTGCAGTTCCAGGCCCTTGAATACCAGGAGAACAATTTTTCCACCAACCTCACTTCCGTGGTTGCCTATTACCTATATATGATACTTGGCCTTGATTTCGATTCCTATTCGCTATATGGGGGAACGCCCTTTTACGAAAAAGCAGAAGCGATAGTGAACACAGCTCAAAATGAAGCTTTCGCAGGTTGGAAAGCCTTTGAAAGCCAGAAAAACAGGTATTGGTTCGTGGAAAACTATACAAATAACTCATATGCCGATTTACGCAAGTTCCTCTATGATTATCATCGCCTTGGCCTGGATTTGATGTCGGACAAAACGGAACAGGGAAGGGCAAAAATACTTTCATCCCTCACTTACCTGAAAAACATCCATGATGACAAGCCGGGTTTGTTTGCCCTGAAGCTGATGCTGGATGCAAAAACCGATGAAATAGTCAATATATTCAAAGGGGCAAACCCCAAGGAAAAAACCGAAGCCATCAATATCATGAAGGATATCGACCCGGCAAATACTTCCAAGTATTCCAAAATAAATGAGAGGAACTAGGATAGCTTTTGCAAAAACAATATCCATTATTTTTTTCTATCTTTGGCCGCCTAAAGTTTAATTCGGAAAAGGCCTTTCCCGGCAATTCAAATTCATGATCACACACCTGTCCATAAAAAATTATGTGCTTATCCAATCACTTGAAATAGGGTTTGGAAAGGGCTTGGCGGTCATTACCGGGGAAACCGGGGCAGGAAAATCCATACTGCTTGGTGCTTTGGGGCTTATCCTCGGGAAAAGGGCCGATACGGGTGTTTTGCAAAACAAAATGGAAAAGTGCATCATCGAAGGGACATTTGAAATTGCCAATTATTCCCTGAAGGATTTTTTTGTTCAACACGACCTTGATTATGATGCGACAACTTATTTACGGCGTGAAATAAACCCAAAGGGAAAATCCCGGGCTTTTATCAATGATTCGCCCGTTGCCCTGAACGTTTTAAAAGAATTGGGTTCCCGGTTGATCGACATCCATTCGCAACACCAAACCATCACGATCAACAATGCCGGGTTCCAAATGGCGGTTGTGGACGGTTATGCCGGGATACAAAAGGAAGTAGCCGGTTTTTCCAAACGTTTCAGTGAATATAAATACCTGAAGGGGAAACTGCTCGCACTTCGGGAAAAGGAAATAAAAGCCAAGGCAGAAAAAGATTATTTTTCTTTTTTGCTGGATGAATTGAACGAAGCTAATTTGCAGAAGGATGAACAGGGAAAGCTTGAGAATGAATTAAAGATACTCAACAATGCAGGAGAAATAAAGGCCGGATTGTATTCTTCTTCACAGATTTTGCAAAGCGAAGATGAAGGTGTGATCAACCGGATTTCATCGGTAAACAATACATTGGCGGCCCTTGCAAAATTTGGGGGTAATTTCGATGAAATTGCGAAAAGAATAAATAGTTGCTTGATAGAGCTGCAGGATATTTCAACGGAAATTTCCAATATGGAAGAGGGTGCCGATTACGACCCGGCCAATATTGAGCAAATAAACAGCCGATTGGACAAGGTTTATTTTCTCCAACAAAAGCACAATGTTAATACCATTGAAGGGCTCCTCGAAAAAACAGGGGAACTCGGGCAAAAGATGGAATATATTGTTTCCATTGATTCGGAGATTGAAAAAACAGAAAAACAGCTTAAAAAGTTAAAAGTTGATATTCTCAAACTCGCGACTCGGATTTCTGTAAAAAGAAAATCTGTATTTCATGAAATTGAAAAAGAGGTATGCCGTATTATTTCTTTCCTTGGGCTGCCCGATGCCCGGTTTGTTATTGCACAGAAAACAATTGATGAACCCGACAATACGGGCATGGATGAAATCCGGTTCTTGTTCAACGCAAACAGGGGAGGGGAGTTGAATGAATTGTCGAAAGTAGCTTCTGGTGGTGAAATCTCCCGATTGATGTTAGCGATAAAATCGTTAATTTCGCAAAAAAACTTATTGCCCACTATATTGTTCGATGAAATAGACAGTGGGATATCGGGCAACATTGCCGACAAAACGGGCACGATCCTTTCGGAACTTGGAAATGTGATGCAGGTAATAGCAATTACCCATTTGCCACAGATAGCGGGCAAAGGAAATGCACATTATCTTGTTTATAAAGAAACAGACGGGGAAACCACTACATCGCACATAAAAAAGATGTCGCCCGATGAACGCATTTTTGAAATTGCCAAAATGATAAGTGGTCAGGATGTGACCTCATCTTCTGTTGAGGCAGCCCGGCAATTGTTGAATAATTAGAATTGGATAGAAAATCACAGAAAACAATGTTCAAAAAGCAAATAAAAATCAAGGTACGGATAAACAATGCCAAAACCTTGAAACAAAAGTTTGGATACTTTGGACTTATTATTTGAATTTTTTTTGTTTTTTGATATTTGGGATTTCCTACAAATAGTGGATTAATTTGAAAATAAAAACAAAAACTATATGGCTTATAACTTATTAAAAGGGAAAAAAGGGATTATTTTTGGGGCTTTGGACCATCATTCAATTGCCTGGAAAGTAGCCGAAAAAGCTTATGAAGAAGGGGCAAGGTTTGTATTGACAAATACGCCAACTGCCATGCGTTTTGGCGAAATAGATGAACTTGCCAAAAAATGCAATGCAACGATAATCCCGGCCGATGCCACAAACGAGGCCGATTTGGAAAACCTGGTCAGGAAATCCATGGAAATCATGGGCGGGAAACTGGATTTTATCCTCCATTCCATTGGTATGTCGATGAATGTTCGGAAGAAAAAAGTTTACAATGAACTGAATTATGATTTCTTTCATAAGACCCTGGATATTTCAGCGATTTCCTTTCACAAACTTATGCAAATAAGTTACAGGCACGATGCCATCAACGAATGGGGAAGCGTGGTCGCTTTGTCGTACATTGCTGCCCAACGCGTGCTTTATGGATACAACGATATGGCGGATGCCAAAGCCTTGCTGGAATCCATTGCCAGGAGTTTCGGTTATATTTATGGGCGCGAAAAGAAAATCAGGGTGAACACGATTTCACAATCGCCAACAAGGACAACGGCCGGCAAGGGAGTAAAAGGGATGGACGGCCTAATGGATTTTACCGATCGTATGTCGCCCCTCGGGAACGCTTCGGCAGAAGAATGTGCCAACTTCACCATTGCGATGTTCTCGGATTTAACGAAGAAGATCACTATGCAGAATATCTTCGATGATGGTGGGTTTTCCAGTATGGGCATGAGTATGCGTGCCATGAAGCAATATAACAAAAGCCTTGACAACCCGATTGAAATAGAATAAAAAACAAATCAAATATAAACAATAAAAATAAA
>JAJRTT010000065.1 GCA_024278155.1 Bacteroidota bacterium
AGAACAGGCATTGTTGTTTTTGTTTTTTACGAGGCGGAAAAACTGCGAACAGCCTGTGCCTCCACTAAAGCTTCAGCGACACGCGGACAGTTTATTCAATGTTTTTCCAACAAAGCAAAAGGTGAAAAGAACTTGCCTAAATGGGGGAGTTATTTCGTGTCTTTCACTTTGCACACTTTTCTCATCATAAACAAAACCGACCGGTAATCTTTTGTTTCCCGATGCAGTCCAGTCTGAAATTTGAAGTATTGCTTTATATTGAACCGAAATTAAAAAAGTCCGATTAATAGGGGGCTAAACCAGTAATTCAAGGATATGACAAATTAGTCCCTTGAAAAAATATTACGGTACAATAATATTCAAAGACTGTGGCAATATGTTTACATTAAGTTCTTTTGAAAGTTTATACGCTTCGCCATCAATATTGACCCACCTTTTTTTCTTTGACCTGACCTTGATTTTCTTCCCCTTATAAATTTCAACATATTTGGATTTGTCGATTTTGCGCCAAAACAGGAGGTTGGCAAGGATGGGGATGTCGATGAGGAGGAATTTTTCCATGATGGTCACGTCCAAAAGACCGTCATCAACACGGGCTCCGGGGGCAATAGGTGTCATATATCCAAACTGGTCGGAATTGGCAAAACTAATGAATAAGGCCCGTTTGGTCATTTTTTCCCCGTCAATTTCGATTTCGTATTTTTTTGGTTTGTAATTTGGGAATTTTTCGGCCACAATGCGCATATATGTCAGGAAGCCGCGCCATTTGCTCCCGGCAAACTCTTTGGCCACCAAAGCATCAAAACCAATCCCTGCTATGCTCACGAACAGTTTATCGTTTACTTTTCCCGTATCAATTTTTATTTTCTTGAGTTTATTGATAACCTCGATTGCCCTCCTGTTGTTCAACGGGATTTTAAGGTGGTGCGCAAGCCCGTTCCCCGAACCGGCAGGGATGATGGCAAGGCAAGTCTCTGTGCCAACCAGCCCTTTTGCAATTTCGTTTACGGAACCATCGCCACCAACGGCCACGACAACATTTGCCCCATTTTCCACTTCCCTATGGCAGATTTCGGTGGCATGGCCCGGCCCTTCGGTATATTCGACCCGGTAGTCATACAGGTTCGTGTCGATATACGTCTTGATCTGGTTTACGATGTTCCCCTTTTTGAAAACACCGGAAACCGGGTTGATTATGAATATGAGTTTTTTCTTTGTCATTTATTTCCAATTAGCCTGCTGCACAAAATGTCCCGCACAACACCGTAACGAGCGCAAACCCAGAACCTGATCAATAATGAATGAGTTTTCTCAATGTCAATACCCAACAAGTAGGCAGTTTGCAAATTTGCACATTGCAAACTGCCTTTTTGGTATTTACTCTTTTTCTCATTCCTTCATTTCACACTCAGTCTGTTCCCAATCATCCTGTTGTTAAACTGCTGGACAATGGCTTTTGTCATTTGCCTCATTTCGCTGTTGACAGAATCGGCTGAACCAAGCAAGTCGTTCTTCAACAAACTGTCTTCTTTGTAATTGTAAAGCGATATGTCCTTTTCACCATCAAATCGGTAAACATAATCATTTTGTATCAATTGGTACATTCCGTTTAAATATGAGATCGCAAAGCGGGGGGCCAAGGTATCAAAAACGCTTTCCCCAAAAGCAAGGTATTCCTTATCATAACCTAAATAATCCAATACGGAAGGCATGATGTCAATTTGTTGCACAACATCTTCTTTCAATATCTGCCAGTTCTCATTCTCTGAATAAAACACAATCGGGATGGAATACCTGCCAACGGCTGTACGGCTTACCGGGTGCCATGCTTCGGAAGTATGGTCTGCCGTAAGCACGAACAAAGTATTTTTGAACCAGGACATTTGCCGGGCAGTTTCAAAAAACCTTTTCAATGAATAATCGGCATACATGATGCTCTGCTCGATATCCAACTTCCCCTTACGGAACTTCCCTTTGTATTTTTCCGGGATCGTATATGGGTGGTGCGACGAAAGTGTAAAGACAACACCTAAAAAAGGTTTTTTCATCTTGTCAATTGTTTTGGCGGTATATTGCAGGAAAGGTTCGTCAAAAATCCCCCAATTGCCATCGAAATCATTTTCATCGTTGTATTCGTTACGGCCATAATATTTATCAAACCCCGCCACTTTTGTATAGGCCTGAAAACCCATGGTACCATTTGTGCCACCGTGAAAGAAAGCGGTGGAATAAGCTTTGTCCCTAAGGATCTCGGGCAAAGAGGTAATGTCGTTGCTCACGTAAGGCGAAAGCAAATAGGCACTGCTCATCAACGATGGGAGGCTTGAAACCACCGAAGGGATACCGGCCGTGGAGATTTCCCCATTTGCAAACCCATGATAGCTAAGGCTCTGTTCCATCAGGGAATCCAAAAAAGGCGTAAAGCCTTTATAATCCTTTTCAAGGTTTGGAGAAAGGAATGCGCTGTGTTCTGCCGAAAAACTCTCCAGGACAATTATCATTACGTTTATTTTTCCCAATTTCCGAGTTGTGGAATCTCCAATTTTGGGGGTATGAATTGGTGAATATACGGCATCCAATAAGGCTTCTGTCCTAAAATAATGTTTTTCATCAATGCCCCGTTCATCAATGGTCTTCATTATTGTATAAGGTGTGTTAAGGACAAGGGGGAAATCCTGGGGAGTAGTATATTCAGCAGCATTGATAATGTTCACCGGTTTATCCTGCAAACCGCCCCTGCCGGCAATTACCGTTAGGATTGCCAACACAAACAGTTTCCCAAGATCAACGAAAAAATCCTTGCGACGATAGCTTTCAAACCTGGAATAATCTATTTTCACCCTCCTGCACACATAAACGAAAAGTGCAATGAAAAATATCCAGGTGACGAATACAAACCAGAAATCATGGATAAAATCGGGGAGCAACGCCCAAATCTCTCCCCTGTTTTTATCTGCAAAAGCAAAGACATCGATGGTCATCCGTTTTTGGGTGAACCTGAAATAAACAACATCAATAAAATTAGCTGAAATGGCTAGCCCGTTAATAACATAAAAAGCTGTTTGGGTGATTGCCTGCCAGGCCTTTGTATATTTATACTTTATGGGAATACTACTTGCTATAAGAACAGGTGTGTTCAAAACGGCAAGGCTCACAAGATCGAAACGCAGGCCCGCAAACAGAAGGGCAAGGAACCTACCTGTTTCAACATCCGCAAAGCTGGGGAGGTTAAAAAAATAAATGAAGGAACGCGACAGCATCAGGAACACCAAAGCAATCAACATCCTGAACATCAAAACAGAAAAAGCGTTTTTTTTCCGATTTACCTTATTGTGATTGAAAACATTCAAGCCTATTTGCAATAAATAACATTGACTTCCCTCTGCTCCAGGGCCTCGTTCCCTGCTTCATCCTTTACTGTATATGTCACTTTATATGTGCCAATAACAGAGGTGTTTACATTTGAATTAGTTTCAATCTTACTACTTACATCGCCGTCTTCATTGTCATGGGCCGTGGCCCCGGCATCAACATATTCAAAATCAATGCAAACCGAAACAGGGTTATTGCCCAAAATCGTTATAACGGGTGGTTCAGTATCCTTTTTACACGAAGAAAACGAAACGCTGAAAAGCAAAATAAATAGAAGGGCCACTGATTTTATGGTCATTGTTTTCATCTGATATTGTTTAAGATTAACTTCTGAATTTAGCCTACAAAATTAAAGATTTTAGTCAATCACAATTTAACAAATTTGGATTATAAAATAAATTCCACCATTCCAGCAATCCAATTCCCCATTTATACTATTTTTGAAGCTTAATCAACTAAATAAATCAGAATGGCAAACAATTCAGGAATAACAGTAAACATAGGCAACAAAGGGGTCGGGATTAAATCGGACTGCCATGTTTCCATGCAACTGACCGAGAAAGATGGAATAGACCTAAGCTTTGACAGCAAGGTTGAGGTTATGTTTGGGAAAGCAAACAGGAAGTTGATAAATGAAATGTTGGATTTCTACGGGATCCGAAATGCGAAGGTCAATATAACCGATACGGGTGCACTGCCCTTTGTTTTAATGGCCCGATTGGAAGCGGCCATCAGGAAATTATTGGATTCAGATAAGGAATTCCTCCCTGAAATGATCCCGCAAAACACATATCAGACCCAACGTGACAGCTTTCGGTTTTCGCGCTTATATTTACCGGGCAACTCCCCTAAACTGATGATCAATGCCGGGATACATAAGCCCAATGGCATTATCCTGGATTTTGAGGATGCGGTTGCTCCCGACAAAAAACATGAAGCCCGTTTCCTTGTCCGCAATGCTTTGTTGCAATGCGACTTTTATGGTGCCGAAAGAATGGTAAGGATCAATCAGATCCCAGCGGGGCTAGAAGACCTGGATTATATCGTACCGCACAATGTGAACCTTATATTGGTGCCGAAATGCGAAAACGCCGATCAAATAAAGCAGGTTAACGAAAAAATAGGTTCCATAAAAAAGGAGAAAAACATAGAAGGCAATATATGGCTTATGCCCATCATCGAAAGTGCTTTGGGCGTGGTTAATTCTTACGTAATAGCAAGTGCCGCCGACAATGTGGTTTCGGTCGCCATTGGACTGGAGGATTATACCGCCGACCTTGGCACACGCCGCACCAACGAAGGGACGGAATCCTTCTTTGCCCGTTCCATGGTCGTTAACGCCGCCCGTGCCGCAGGTGTCCAACCCATTGATTCTGTCTTCTCCGATGTATCGGACATGGAAGCCCTGAAAAAAAATGTTATCGCATCCAAAGGATTGGGATTTGATGGCATGGGATGCATACATCCAAGGCAGATTGAGGTGATCCACAAAAATTTCGCCCC
>JAJRTT010000066.1 GCA_024278155.1 Bacteroidota bacterium
TCAATAATGATTTTATGGTTGTTCACTTCGGCCTCAAAGGCCATGTCTTCTGTCCATCGTACTTCTACTTTGTTTTTCATATATTTAAATTTTTCCAATTAACTGTTATATCGCCGCCAATGCGCTAATAATTATTCGCGAATTAGCGGCTTTTTGTTTTATTTGTTCTTTTTGCAAAACTAATACTTTAGTTTTTGGGTGCAAAACAAAATTCACCAGGGATAACACCTGCATTGAATGAATTTATTATTTCGCCCGAATTGGCATTAAATCGAAAGACCAGGCCGTTCTGTACATAATCCAACGGATCGGAGCTGTAAATCACATTTTCTGATTTATCACAAGCCAATCCGTAAAATATTCCTGTGTGGGGGATAAAGGCTTCTGTTTCCAAATTGCCTGATGACACTTCAAATTTATAAATACCATCGGGATAGTTGTAGTATAGAATATCCCCTTCGGAATTGGTTATCAATTTTTCGGGATGTTTGGTTGAAACCGGAAATCCAAAATCTTTTAATATTGCATAATCGTTTGGATCGATGCAAATCAAATGTCCTTCGGAGTCCCCTCCTTGCCAAACCCCCCGACCGGAACACATCACCCAGATATTGCCGTTCTTGTCTTCCTGTATCCCCGTAGGCCTTGGATAAACCGGAATGGTGTGCGCAAGTTGGTCGGCAGAAATATCAATCACCGAAATGGTACTATCAACCCCAAATCCACCCTGGTTCAAGACCCAGATTTTGTTGTTGACTTTGAGCATTTTTGTTGGGCCCTTCCCGGTATTAATTTCCCCGGCAATTTCCAAATTGTCAAGGGAAAGGATAAGCAGCTTATTGTCCCAACTGGAAATATACGCCTTGTTTCCATCAGCCTGGACAATATAGGCCGGATAGGGAATGTTTTCAAGGGTTTTAACTTTAATGAAATCCGCCCTGTCCACAATTTCCACCTTATCGGAATTGTTGACAAGGATAAATGCCTTTTCGTCAATTATATTCATCGACTGCACGATATTCCCAATGGGGATTTCATTGTTTGCCTTCTGATAAATCTTTTGCTGCACATCGGTACTGCCGCGTTTCACGAACGAAACCGTTCCTGTCCCAGAATTGAACAGCCCCTCGTTCACGATAAAAACACCATTGCTGTAACCTTCAGTTGATGGTGGGCCTTCTTTCTTGTCATCCTTTTCACAGGAAAAAAACAGAATGGGGATGATTAAAACGATTCCGAGGATGCAGGGTTTTATTTTTTGCATATTTTCTTTTTTACCACAATGCCGCACCGATGGTGCTCCTTTTTGTTGCAGAATGGACTTTCCTGACTTAATGCCGCACCGCTGGTGCTATGAAAAACAAAAGGACCATCATAATTTAAGATTTACCGACAATTTATAATTTCTTCCGGGCATGGGATAATATCGGATTGCCCGGTATTCCGAACCCCAAAGGTTGTTTATTTCAATACCTGCATTTACCGTGTTTTTCTTTATCGAGAATTTTTTCACGATCTGCAAATCCGAAACTACAAACGCCGTCAAATATTCGCCATTGTCGCGGGTCGTGAACCGTTTTCCCATAAACGAGGTATTGAAGCTGAATACAAAACTTCTGAACAGGTAATCAACATTTCCCGAAAAGGAATGTTCAGGGACATAAATCAATTGTTTCCCGAATGACTGATCGTTTTCTCCGGTTTTTCCCTGATTGGTCGATTTGACCAGGGCATAGCCAAGTGCAATTTCAAGTCTTGATTTCCCAATCTTAAAACCAAGTTTATCTTCCAACTCCAATCCCCGGCTCCAAACCTTCTGGATATTTTCGGGCGACCAATTATTGTTCACGGGGACCCACAATATCCAATTATCGATCAAGGAGCTGTAAACCGTTCCCGAAAACCGGGACGAAAATGTTCCCTGTTTGCTTTTGTTTATCAGCAACAGGCCCAATTCACCGTTATAAGAGGTTTCGGCCTGGAGGTCTTTATTCCCATAGGGTTCCCAATAAAGATCGTTGAAAGTTGGGGCACGGAAGTTTTTAGAGAAGTTGGCCTTCCCATAAACGAAATGCCATATTTTCCCCTCAAGCCCAAGCGAAGGGGTGATAGGGACATCAAATCCCCCGATAAAATCCTGACGGAGATTGAGGTTGATTTTCCAATCTGTTTTTGGGATTCTGTATAGTACCGACCCGAATACCCCTAACTGCGCTCTTTGCGGATTGCCTGAATACGCAGTGGCTTCGCCAACGGAGTTTGTAAAGTTGGCACCTGCATTGAAATCAAGTTGACTATTGATTTTAAAATTATAGTTTGCTTCTGCTATAAACGTTTTTGTCAGGATTCTTGAATTCCAGTTCTGTTGGATTTCCGATTCGGGATCGGAATAATTTTCATCGTCCCTTAGAAATGCCGATTTCAGGCTGAGCGTCCCTTTTGCAAGAAAATATTTCCAACGGCCCGAAACCCGTACAGACTCATCCTCCTGGGATGCCGATGTGGGTTTCGTCACCAATGTTTTAGGGATTTCCCTATCGGCAAACTGGTACCAGAACGACAATCCCACCAAATGTTTATTGCCGATTTTCCTGTAAACATCCTGCATAAACCCGTATTGTAAAATGGCTGCATTTTCCCTTGTTTCATTCTCCCCGTTCAGGTTTGTGAACGGGAAATCGTTTTTTGCGTTTTTATAGGTAAATGCAGTCGAACCCCACCACTTGGCATTTGACAATCGAAGGGAGCCATTAATCCCATAAGTATTGAAACTGCCAGCCGAAAGGTTTAGGTTGACATCTGTCGCTTTATTGAATACGGGCTTGTTGTCAAGTTGGATATTGCCTCCGATGTTCCCGCTCCCAAACAACGAACCCGAAGCACCATAAAGCACTTCCACCGAGTTGAACAAGGAGGAAGGGATCAACGATAAATCGGATGAGCCCAGGTTGGGGAGGTTCAAATAAAAGCCGTTCCAGTAAATTCCGGTATGGGCAGAAGATGTTCCACGAAAGGAAATGGTGGCAAGGCCTCCCTGACCATATGATTTAATGTACAGCGGACTTTGACGGGAAAGCAATTCACCCAGGTCTTTGTCCTGGTTGAGGTCAAGGGCAAGGCTGTCTATTTTAAGGATTTTCAGGCCGGTGGAAAAATCGTGGATGCGTTCGGAAGAAACCTGCACCTGCGACAGTTCATAAACCGTATCGTTGAGCACTTCCTGCGGAAAACCTGCTTTCCCGATCAACATGACAAAAAACAACAGGGAAAGAGCCCTCATCTTTTTATGATTTTCCTGATGGAACAGCGTTTGTCATTGGAAACTTTCAACAAATATATCCCTTTCGGGAAATCCCCCATCCCGATCACAAGTCTTTTTGAATGCGCCCTAAAAACGATTTTCCCTTCCAGGGTCAAGAGTTCGATATGATATTCCCGGCTACTTTCAAAATTCAAATGATCGAGGACGGGGTTTGGGAAAACACGGAAATCCGGTTTTCTGTTTTCCGAAATAGCCTGGCTGAACAAATTATGGATCACGGCAATTGCATCCAGGTCAAATCCACCGGAAGCAAAAGGCGTGGGCCATGGGTCGTTGATTTTATTTCCCTGGGAATCAAAAGTTGCAAAGCTATCGTCAATACTACCGACCACATCTACGATCCTTATCTGTGTGATGCTGTCCACGTTCAAGCCAGGGATGTTTTTCATCTCTTCCAAATCAAAGGGCGTTCCATAGAACAACCTGTATTTCCCTGCGAGGTTGTTGATTTTTTCAGGCATGGTTGCGCCAAAAGTTTCCGTTTGTGTTTCCGTTTGTGTAAGCGAGGTTGCCGGAAAGCGAAAGAAATTTTCGCCATCGGAGCTCACCTCCACAAAAGCCAGTTCAAGGAAAGTATCGTTCAATGCGTTTTCAAAAACACAAAAATCAAAACCCTCACCATTGTATATCGGGACATGGAAACCAAGTGTTGCAACACCACCATCCCCAAGGCTCAACACATTATTGTCAGCCTGCCCCAGTGCATTGCTCACTTCCCCGTAATTTACAAAACCTGAATCGGGCATGGAAATGTCTTTGTAGCCCCTTTCCACCTCGCACATCACGGCATACGCAATAAATACACTGCTGTCCTTGCTGATGGCCGTACTTCCCTCCTGCCCCGCTGCTGGTGGGAATTGGGCGAAAGCAATGCAACTGATCAGAAGCAATGGAATTAATATCTTGAATTTATTATTTAGATAAAAAAGCATCATATTTATTTTAACAATGAGGACGGTACAGAAAAGATCCATTTTGCCACGAAAGCCCGAAACCGCTAAATCCCACAAAAGTTATTTGTTTATAGTATAGCTCCAAAATACTATTGCTTTACAATTCTTTTTATGCTGATTTCTTTGCCTGAAAAAACCTGCAAAATATAAATCCCTTTTGGCAATCCCGACAAATCAAAGCGGGAACTGCCCCATCTGTTTAACTTGTTTCGATAAAGTAGTTTTCCATTCATGTTCAACACTTTCACTTCCGAAATGTTTTGGGCTTCAATCTGGATTTTGTCGTTAAACGGATTTGGGAAAACATGGATGGCAGGAACTTCCGAAACTTCTACACCTAAAGGATTTGAAACGGCAACCGGAACTCCGGGAACAACCGCAGGGTCAAAATCGGTAAACGAACACCCAAACCAATCCCCATTGGAAACAGATGTTGAAAGGCCTGCGTTCATTTCCCAGTTCCCTGAATTTGTGCCACTGTATGTTGCCCAATAAAATCCGTTTGTCCCGCCGACACCTTCATGGGCATATCCATTTGAATAAATAATATCGTTCAAAAACCCACCTGCCATGTTTATTGTTAACCTGTCGTCAGCTTCGGCAATTGCTGTGAGCATTTCTTCGCCTGTGGTTTCCCCTTCAAAACGAAACCCCCAGGCAATGGATTCGGGTTCGGAGCCATCGTTCCAGTCAACCACGAAAAGGGCTTTGTTTTCGCCTTCACCGACCCAATATTCCACATCTTCCCATACAAAATCATTGATCCTGAAATCAAGTGCAACCGCCTCGGCAGAAACTTCTGCATCAAATGTCCCGGTTTCCGTCCCCTCCATATCATAAATCTTTCCTTCCCCCATCGAAAAATAATCGGTAAGCGTAACATAAAACAATTGGTTCAGGTAATCAAAAGCTGCATCTGCGATGTAAATGAAATTGGATGAGCCCGGATCGGGGACAATTGATGTTTCAATCACTTCATTCGTAGAAAGGTCGTAGGAGCCAATACCATTGTCCAAAACGAGGTACAAGATATTGTTGGATTTTGCAACCCCCTTTCCGACCACATTGTCAAAAACGGTCGTGGTGAACAAAGTTGTCCAAATGGAATAAGTGGAAACCGACCCACTCGTGCTCCCATATGGGCTTCGGTTCACCGAATAAATATTGTTGCCATCGGAATACAAATCAAATATCCCAACTGCATCTGCACCAAAATCCATTTCACGAACCAGGTTATAGTTATTGTCGATCACGGCAAACTTTCCCTCGGTTGCCTGCCAGTCGCCCGAAACGGCCACGTAAACCGTGTCCGATTCCACCACGATCCCATTGGCATCGCCTGAAATTCCATTTACGGAACCAACGAGGGCCAAGTCCCCGGCATTGAACACCTTCAGATAAACCCCATCTGCCGGAGGGCCGTTTATGTCGGAACGCCTGCTAACGTACAACAATCCGTTTTTATAAAACAGTTGGTTCAAATTGCTTTCGTAAACGGCAGCAACTTTCTCATATGTGTCAATATTGAACTTCACGATGGAATCCTCGGCGGCAACATATGTATAATTCCCATGGATAATCAAATCCTGTATGGATTCACGTTGGATATTGCCGAAGGAAGTTGTTGTTTGCCCATCGGGATTATAGGCCGAAACCGTGACATGGTCGGAAGGATCGCCATAAATCCCTCCGTTCCCGACTATTAATTGATTTGTGTAAAACTGTGCATTTAAGTTCAATGCAAATACTGTGGCGGTGAAAAGCACCGCTGCTCTTAAAAAGCAGTTCTTTTTCATTTTGTAAAGTTTAAAGGTTTAACACTAAAAACTCACAGGAAAATCTTTGAATAGATGATTTGGTCATTTACCCATAGCTTTTATCCCGAAAGCCTGAAATAATATGAGCAAATTGGCAGGTCTTCTGACTTACGCCCTTTTTGAAAGCCTTCCCGTCCGGAGGAACAGTGGCCAAGAATTTCAAAAAGTCAATGGCGATCACAGCAGCGGGTACTGTTGCCGAATTTCCCGTTTGACCGGGATCACGGCATTCCCTTTTCAGACTTGCCCTGTTTTTCAAGGCAAGTACACCATAATTGCGCTGCAAATTTAGAATATTAATTGAAGTAAAAGTCAAAATTAATTACTTTTGTTACAACAATGAAAAAACAGGAGTATGACAAAAGTCAAAAAAGGTTTTAAATGTTTCAAAAGCTTTGGGACAATGGCATTTGTCAATTTTATCCTGATCGGCACTGCCTGTGCAAATCCGGGTCAAATTCGATTTCTGAATACAGGTATTGCTATTTCCGATTCAATCGTTGAAGCTTACGCTAATGAGGGAAATACAAAAGCCATCGTCATCATACAGGCCGATAGTTTGATAATTGAACACTTTTTTGCCGATGGCAGTGGAACCACAAAACGTTTTTCTCCCCTGTTTGACCGTTTGGCAGCACTAAGTCTATTTGAAACCGCCCTTAACGAGGGATATGTTTATTCGACAAATGAGCCTGTACGCAAGTATTTGCCCGAACTTCCCGAAAAAGGGTTTTCTTTGGTAAACTTAGCAGGTTTTTTGAATTTGGGTTCGGCAGATAGTAAAATCCCACCTATTCCTGAGGGCCTTTTGGAAATCAAAACTTCCATAAATGACACATTTCAAGTAATCACGGAATTGTGTTGCCTGATTGTTGAAAGGGCGACCGGAACAAAAATCAACGAGTATTGCCAAAATAAATTAAACGGATTTGCTCCTGGAATTGAAACCCCAATTTCCCTGAATGTTTTTCAAGCTGGTTCGGTGGTTTATCCAGATTGTGGGTTTTTACTGCCCCCAAAGGATTGGTTTAAAATGGCCCAACTATATATTCTCAACGGAATGCAAGATGATTTATCGATAAAAAATGGAACTGGTTTTCTTTTCCTTTCAAAATCGAGGAATTTGATTATCATATGGATCGGCAGCGAAACCCCAAGTTTCGACATCTATGGTTTTGCAAAAAAACTTTCCGAACCGGGATAAGAAAAATCCTTTTTTGCAACATCCTCAGGATAAAGATAATAAATCAGCTTTGCCGTGCTGCATATTTCATCGTTTTCGTTCAGGAGTTCCACATCAATATAGGCCAGGTTATGAAAGCGTTTTTCGATATGCGCCTTCAATGTCAGTATTTTCTCCGTAACGGAAACCGACTTGATATACCGAATATCCATTTTGGCTGTAACCCCTGACGTATCCAGCTTTACTTGTACGATCCAACTTGCGATTTCATCCATGAGTGTGGCCTGTACCCCACCATGCAACATGGTTTTATAGCCTGAAAAATGGTTCTTCGGCAACCATCGGCAAACAATATGTTCGCCCTCTTCGGTAAATGCCATTTGTAGTCCAAGTTTGTTGTCCGGCGAACAGCCGAAACAGTTGTAACCCTCTGTATTTAGATAAGGGTTTGTTAGTTTACGTTTTTTATCCATGTTTTTTTTTGACATATATCTTTATTGTTTTCTTTCGCCTTTTTCAAAAGTAAGCGTCTCGGTAACCTGTCCGTGCGCATCATAGGTAATCCATTCGCCATCTTTAAAACCATTTATAAAACTGCCCGTTACTTTCTTTTTCCCGGTCTGGAAGAATTCCTGGTATGGCCCGTCAAGGACATTGTCCTTATAGGTCTCTTCTTTCTGGACATTCCCGTTTGGGTAAAAAGTTTTGTTGGTGCCGCTGAACTTGCCGTTTTTATAGGAATAAATGGCAATCAGTTTATTGTTTTGGTCGAACCATTTCGACAATCCGGTTTTCTTTCCGTTTTTATACTGTGAATCTTCTTGCATTTTGCCATTGTCGTAATAAAGTGTTTTCTTGCCATCGATAATGCCATCTTTGTAATTGATTTTTGAGCGGGGCTTGTTGGCCTTGGAGTACTCAACTTCCATTCCGTTCAATTTCCCGTTTTTGTAATATGCCTGTTTTGAAACAAAGCCCTTCTTTTGATCGAATTTCAGGAAAACACCCTCTTTGATACCGTTCCGGTATGATTCGATCTTGAAAATATTCCCGTTCCTCATCTCGGTGACCCATGCGCCGTCTTTCTTGCCATCGACATAATAGCCTTTATCGATATAACTCCCTTTGGTCTCTTCGAAAAAACCATTTTTCCCTTCTTGTGCAGAAGCTGAAAAGCCCGTTACAAAAAATAATGCGATGATTGCAAAAACATTAAACCTTTTCATAATACTTGAATTTTTAAGTTAGACGCACAAAATTAGGCAAAACCAAAATGCTTATCAATGTTTTATCGTTAATAAATTTTAAAAGGCACCCAAGGCCTGCTCCTTTTGACAATGAGAATCAAATCCCGGTAGTAGGACGGAGGAATCCCCCCACTATGAAAGGCCACAAACCAATAAACCACAATGTGGGCAGCCGTAACAGCAAAGGGATTCCTCACGCCACCGCACCTGGCCGGCGCATTGGTTCGGAATGAACAGCGTAGTAGTAAGGGGTTCGTATTCCATAATT
Source organism: Bacteroidota bacterium (assembly GCA_024278155.1). Taxonomy (GTDB): domain Bacteria; phylum Bacteroidota; class Bacteroidia; order Bacteroidales; family JAADJA01; genus JAADJA01. The sequence continues at coordinate 8,791 of JAJRTT010000066.1, forward strand.
TTATTAAATTTGCTGAAGCAATTCTTAATTCAATTTCAAGGCATGGACAGCCCTTTAAAATACCCGGAAAAAAGTTTCATTGATGAAATGGTTTTTTCTGCTTCGAGGAGCAGCGGGCCAGGTGGGCAACATGTGAACAAAGTGAACACAAAAGTCGAATTACGTTTTAATATCAATGATACAAACCTCTTATCGTCTGATGACAAAGCCTTGCTTTTTGAAAAAACCCGAAATAAAACAAATAACCAGGGGGAATTGGTGCTTGTATCGGAAAAATACCGGTCTCAAATTAAAAACAAAGAATCGGCAATACAAAAGTTTTTTGAAATACTGGTAAATGCATTGACACCCCCAAAGAAACGGATACCCATAAAGCTAAGTGAAGCCAAGAAAAAGAAAAGGCTTGAAAATAAAAAGAAACAATCGGACAAAAAGGAAATGAGAAAACCGCCGGATTTGGCATAATCAATCCAGGTGCACTACAAATCAAAAAGCTGCAATCCATAATGGAAAGCAGCTTTTTCAACACTCCATGAAAACAACTTAAAATCTTATCCGCTCACTTTTGCGCCAAGGAAATGGCGGTTCATACGGGCAATATTCGTTACTTTTATCTCTTTGGGGCATTCCACCTCGCAAGCATAGGTATTGGTGCAATTCCCAAATCCCAGTTCGTCCATTGTTGCGACCATGGCCCTGACCCTGTCCTTGGCTTCTGTTTTTCCTTGTGGCAACAAAGAAAACTGTGAAACCTTGGCCGAAACAAACAGCATGGCAGAAGCATTTTTGCAGGCTGCAACGCATGCACCACAACCAATACAGGCTGCAGCATCCATGGCAAGTTCGGCATCTTCCCTTGCAATAGGGATCGCATTTGCATCAGGCACACCTCCGGTATTTACCGAGATATATCCTCCCGACTGGATAATGGCATCCAAAGCAGAACGATCGATAATCAGGTCTTTGATGACGGGAAATGGCTTTGCGCGCCACGGCTCAATCGTAATGGTTTCACCATCTTTGAACTTACGCATGTGCAACTGACAGGTAGTGATCCCACCATCAGGGCCA